>NZ_JAELTK010000071.1:0-34032 GCF_016428765.1 Delftia sp. ASV31 | reverse complement strand
GTCCTACCCCATGGCCACCGAGGCCGGCCTGTCCACCCTGGGGCCGCAGTGGAACGCGGCCCGCACCATGCATGAGCGCGCGGTCTGGGTGGCACGAGAATCCTCCAAGCCGGGCCGCTCCCAAAGCGAACGCTGGACCGTGCTGGCCAGTCCCCAATGGTCGCAAGAGCACCGCTCCGACGACGCCCCGCGCGTGCTGGCCAAGATGCAGAAGGCCTTTGGCGAGATCACGCGCATCCGCATCCCTCCCCGCCATGCCAGCGTCTACCTCTGGCCCCATGCGCAGACCCTGTCGCCGCTGGGCCGCAGCCATTTGCGCAACAAGGATGCGGGCCTGGGCCTGTGCGGCGACTGGTGCATTGGCCGCCGCGTGGAGGATGCCTTTGTCTCGGGACTGGAAATGGCCCTGGCGTTGGTTGCAGACTGAACCAGGCCACCAGGTCCTGGCAGGGGGCGGCGCAAGGCCTTAACATCCGGCCCCGATGATTCCCGCCGCCCCTGAATCCGCCGAAACCGGCTCTGCACCCGCCCCATCCCCGTATGTCGGCCGCTTTGCGCCCTCACCCACGGGCCTGCTGCATGCAGGCTCCCTGGTGGCGGCGCTGGCCAGCTGGCTGGATGCACGCGCCCATGGCGGCCGCTGGCTGGTGCGCATCGAGGACATAGACCCTCCGCGCTGCCAGCCCGGTGCCGACACCGCCATCCTGAACCAGCTTGCCACCTGCGGCCTGCTGCCGGATGAAGAGCCCGTCTGGCAGTCCCGCCGCCACACCTTCTACGAAAGCGCACTGGAGCGGCTCAAGGCCTGCGGCCTGGCCTATCCCTGCGGCTGCACGCGCAAGGACATCGAGGCAGCCTGGGAAAACCTGGGCTGGGCCCATGAGCGCCATGTGGAGCGGCCCTACCCCGGCACCTGCCGCGACGGCCTGCACGGCAAGAGCGCCCGGGCCTGGCGCTTTGCGCTGGACCGCTTCATCCGCCACGACCCCGTGCTGCACTGGCAGGACCGCCGCTTGGGCGCCCAGCAGCAGGATGTGATCCACGGCGTGGGCGACTTTGTCCTGCGCCGGGCCGACGGCCTGTGGGCCTACCAGCTCGCCGTGGTCGTCGATGACGGCCTGCAGGGCATCACCCATGTGGTGCGCGGCGCCGACCTCGCTGACAATACGCCCCGCCAGATGCTGCTGCAGCGCGCCCTGGGCATAGGTCACCCGCAGTACCTGCACACGCCGCTGGTGCTCATGCCCGACGGCGAAAAGCTTTCCAAGCAGCACGGCGCCCCTGCACTGGACCTGAGCGACCCTGTGACCGCGCTGCGCACCGCAGCCGCCCACCTGGGACTGCCCCAGCCATCACCCCAGGCCGCATTGGGCGAAGCGCTGCAGTTCTGGGTCAGGGGCTGGCGCCATACATACAATTGAGCCCGTGAACCCAATTTCTTCCCCCCAAGCCGAGCAGTCCATGGACGGCGATACCCCGAACACCATGTCCGCTGCCCCCGGTGCGCCGCACGATTCCTCTTCGCCCTCCACACCTGCGGCCGCCCGTACCGGCCAGCCGCCCGAGGGCGTGGCCCATCCCAAGACCATCAAGAGCTATGTGCGCCGCGCCGGCCGCACCACGACAGGCCAGGCCAAGGCCTTCGAGGAGCTGGGTCCGCGCTTCGTGCTGAACTACCAGGCCGCGCCGCTGGATGCCTCTGCCACCTATGGCCGCCAGGCACCCCTGATCCTGGAGATCGGCTTCGGCATGGGCGAGGCCACGGCGCACATCGCGCGCGTGCGCCCCGATGACAACTTCCTGTGCTGCGAGGTGCACGAGCCCGGCGTGGGCGCCCTGCTCAAGCGCATTGGCGAGCAGGACATCCCCAACATCCGCATCCTGCAGCACGACGCCGTCGAAGTCATCGACAACATGCTGCCCGAGGCCAGCCTGGACGGCATCCACATCTTCTTCCCCGATCCCTGGCACAAGAAAAAGCACAACAAGCGCCGCCTGATCCAGGAGCCTCTGGTAGCCAAGCTGGCACGACGGCTGCGTCCCGGTGGCTACATCCACTGCGCCACCGACTGGGAGCCCTATGCGGTGCAGATGCTGGAGGTGCTGGGTGCGGAACCCCTGCTGGCCAACACGGCCGAGGGCTATGCCGCCAAGCCCGACTACCGGCCGCTGACCAAGTTCGAAAACCGTGGCATCCGCCTGGGCCACGGTGTGTGGGATCTGGTGTTTGAGCGCCGCTGAGCCGGTCGCGCCCTCTTCCAATACAAGGCCTCGCATGCAGCCATTGCTACAGAATCTGGTCGAGATGACGGCCCACAGGGACCATCTGCGATTGGAAATCTCGGTGCTGTCCACCCTGTTCAAGCTCAATGGCGTGGTGCAGGTGCGGGCGCTGGAGCTGTTCGCCATGCCCGACGGCAGGCACTGCGTGCGTGCGCGCACCTGGAGCCAGGGCGATCAGGTCATGTCCACCGATGCCGAGGCCCTGTATGACCCGCAAAGCGTGGAGCTGGCCTCCATGCCCGCGCTGCAGCAGGCGCTGCAGCAGCGCGCCCTCATCGCCTCGGCCGTGCAGCCCGATGGCCAGCACGTGCTGTGGCTGCCGCTGTGGCGCCAGGAGACGGCCTACCACTGCCTGGAGATCACGCAGTCCACGGCCTTCTCGCCCAGCCGGCTCGATGTGATCCAGGGCATCTTCGGCGTCTATCACAACTACCAGAGCCTGCTGGACTACAGCGAACGCGATGCGCTGACCGGCCTGCTCAACCGCAAGACCTTCGACGAGCAGTTCCTGCGCCTGTCGCTGCAGGAGGCGCCGATGGCCATGCCGGGCGTGGCCACGGAAGACGTTCCCGGCCAGTGGCTGGCCGCCATCGACATCGACCATTTCAAGCGCATCAATGACCGCTTTGGCCACCTGTATGGCGACGAGGTGCTGATCCTGGTGGCCAACATCCTGCGCAGCTGCTTCGACGCCAAGGACCGTGTGTTCCGCTTCGGCGGCGAGGAATTCGTGGTGCTGCTGCGCTCGGTCAGCCTGGTCAATGCCCGCAAGGCGCTGGAGCGCCTGCGCCACGACGTGGAGAGCTACGAGTTCCCCCAGGTCGGCCGCATCACCGTGAGCACGGGCTTTGCCGCCATGGGCACGGGCGCACCCGTGGAGGTGCTGGGCCATGCCGACCAGGCCCTCTACCACGCCAAGGAGCATGGCCGCAACCAGACCTGGTACTACGGTGATCTGATCACCCAGGGGCTGCTGGCCCCCCAGGTGAACAGCAACGATATCGAACTGTTCTGAGCCAGCCCTGGCGCCGTGCCGTTCAGGTGAGGCCGGCCACGCGCACGCAGTCGCGCCCGGCGTGCTTGGCCTCGTAGAGCATGGCATCGGCGCGCTGCAGCAGTTCCTGCGCGCTCTCGGCGCCCTGCAGTTGCGCCACGCCAAAGCTGGCCGTCGCCGCCAGTTCCAGGCCATGGACCTGTATGGGCGTGGAGCGTATGGCCTCGCGCAGCTGCCCGGCCAGCGCCCAGGCCTGGGCCGCAGCCACACCGGGCATCACGATCAGGAACTCCTCCCCGCCATAGCGCGCCATCCATTGCGCCGAAGGCTCCCGCTCCAGTGCGTGCCGGCAACGCCGTGCCACCTCACGCAGCACGGCATCGCCTGCGGCATGGCCGTGCCTGTCATTGACCTGCTTGAAGCGGTCCACGTCCACGAACATCACGCTCAGGGCTGCACCCAGGCGCTGGCCCTGGGCGACCTCGGAGGCCAGGCGCTCGTCCATGGCACGGCGGTTGAGGCATCCGGTCAGCGCATCGGTCAGCGACATGCGCTTGACCTCCTCCACCAGCTCCTCCAGCTGGGCCGTGCGCTGGGCCACCAGCAGGTCCAGATGCTCGATGTGGCCGCGCAGGTCATGCTGCAACTGGCCAAAGCCCTGCACCACCATGTCGATCTCGTCGCGCTGCCCGCGCCGCGCCCGCTCCAGCACCAAGGGCCTCGACAACTCATTGGGCTTGAGGTTGGCCGCAAAGCCCGCAATCTGCTGCAGCGGCTGGCGCAGCTCCCTGCGCATCACCCAGGCCACCATCAGGCAGACCAGGGCCGTGAACAGCGCATAGCCCAGCAGCACGCGCAGCGTGGAGTCGCGCAGCACCTCCAGGTAGTGGCCCCGGTTCTCCCAGACCTGCAGTTCGCCCAGCGGCAGGCTGGACTGGCTGTGACGCGGTGCCGGAATGAGCATGGACACGGCAGGCGCGCGGCCATCCCTGGGCTCGCCCGCCTCGTACATCTCGCCCGTGGAGGTGACGCGCAGCTGCACATGTCCCACCAGGGGCAGCCTGCCCAGCCACTGCACCTGCTCGCGCACCAGGGCCGGCTCGATGTCCCACAACGCGGCGGACAGCGAGATCATGCTGTTGGCCACCAGCGTCTCCATGGAGCGGCGAAACTCCTGCTGCCCCTTGCGGTACTCCCACCAGGCGTGGGCGCCGCCAAACACCAGCATGCAGGCCACGGCCAGCAGGATGATGCGCAGGATCAGCAAAGAGGCAATCGAGCGGAAGCGGGGCATGGGAGGCGCTCAGCGCAGCAGGTGCCTGAGCTCGAATCCGTAGCGCCGCAGCCGGGGATTGAGGTGCTTGCTGTAGCTGCGAAAGTCCAGAGGGGCCAGCGGCGCGCTGATCCTGCGCTCGTAGCGGTCGATCTGGGACTTGTCCAGCAGCGTGAACATGGGCCGCACCTGCTCCAGCCCTTCGGAGGCGAAATCGGCGCCGTGCGCATGGTCGTAGAGCATGACCAGGGCCCAGGCGCCGGTCAGGAAATGGCCGCCCGCCAGTGCCGACAGCTCGCCCGTGCGCAGCGCCGTCATGGCGGCGGCCGATGAATTGATGGCGCTGAAGAAGGCGTCACGCCCCGGCAAGCCGCCCCGCGCCCGCCAGGCCTGCATGGCGCCAAAGGCCATCTCGTCGTTGCCCGCCCAGACCAGGCGCACCTCGGGATAGCGCTGGAACAGCACGGCCGCCTGCTGCTCGGCGCGTTCGCGGCGCCATTCGCCAAAGACTTCTTGCTGCAGCACCACGTCGCTGGCCTCGGCCGCCGCGCGGCGCATGCCGGCATTGCGTTCCACCGAGGAGGGCGTGGAGCGGTCCCCGGCAATGGCCACCATGTGCAGCCGGCCATCGGCCGCACGCGCCTGGCCCGATGCCCGTGCAGCGGCAAACAGTGACTTGGCGGTCAGGTAGCCGGCCTCCTCGGCGCCCGGCTCCAGGCTGCCCAGCCAGTGGCGATAGCGCTCCCGCGCCACGCCGGTCTGGCCGCGCAATGTCTCGGGCACGCCGCTGAAGGCCATGAAGCTGTCGATGCCTGCGGCCTCCAGCGTGCGCAGGATTTCAGGCGCCACGCTGTAGTCGTTGGTAAACATCACGTAGCGGGGCCGCTGCGCCTTGGGCAAGGCGGCAATCTGGCGCGCAATCTCGATGGGGCGCAGGTGGTCGCGCTGCGCGTAGCGCACCTGCAGCTGCATGCCCAGGCTATTGGCCGCGTCCTGCATGGCCTCGCTGACCGTGGTCCAGTAGCGCTCGTCGGAGCGGCCGGGGTTGATGAAGACCACGCTTTGCGCGGCGGCAGCGGCCGACTGCGCCAGCACGCCCATCACCCAGGCCATGTAGGTCATACGCAGCGCCCACGGCAAGACGCCCCGGTGGAGTCCACCGGGGCGTCCCGAAGAAGGAGCAGCAGGAATCATCTGCCGCGCAGCTGGATCAGACGCGCTCTGCCACCCAGGCGTGCACACCGGCCAGCGCCGCGGGCAGGCCCGAAGCGTCCGTGCCGCCGGCCATGGCCATGTCGGGCTTGCCGCCGCCCTTGCCGCCGACCTGGCTGGCCACGAAGTTCACCAGATCGCCAGCCTTGATGCGAGAGGTCTCGGCCTTGGTCACGCCTGCGGCCAGCTGCACCTTGTCGCCATCGACGGCGGCCAGCACGATGGCTGCGGCACCCAGCTTGTCCTTGAGCTTGTCCATGGTGTCGCGCAGGGTCTTGGCGTCGGCGCCTTCCAGCCTGGCGGCCAGCACCTTGATGCCCTTGACGTCCACGGCCTGGCCGGCCAGCTCGTCGCCCTGGCTGGAAGCGAGCTTGCCCTTGAGCGCAGCCACTTCCTTCTCCAGCGCGCGAATCTGCTCCAGCGCACCGCCGATGCGGGTGTTCAGCTCGGCCGTCGGCGCCTTCAGCGCGGCGGCGGCCTGGTCCACCGTGGATTCCAGCGATTGCAGGTAGGCCAGCGCGTTCTCGCCGGTCACCGCCTCGATGCGGCGCACGCCAGCGGCCACACCGCCTTCGCCCACCACCTTGAACAGGCCGATGTCGCCCGTGCGCTGCACGTGGGTGCCGCCGCACAGCTCGCGGCTGCTGCCGATGTCCAGCACGCGCACGGAGTCGCCGTACTTCTCGCCGAACAGCATCATGGCGCCCGTGGCCTTGGCCGATTCGATGTCCATCACGCGCGCATCGGTGGGCGTGTTGGCCAGGATCTCGGCGTTCACGCGGCGTTCGATCTCGCGGATCTCTTCAGCGGTCACGGGCTGGTTATGGGCAAAGTCGAAGCGCGTGCGCTCGGCGTTGACCAGCGAGCCCTTTTGCTGCACGTGGTCGCCCAGCACTTCGCGCAGGGCCTTGTGCATGATGTGAGTGACCGAGTGGTTGCGCATGGTGGCGGCACGCAGCTGCGTGTCCACCTCGGCCTGCACGGCATCGCCCACCTTGAGGCTGCCGGACTCCAGCACGCCGTGGTGGCCGAACACATCGGCCTTGATCTTGAGCGTGTCCTCGACCGCAAAGCGTGCGCCCGTGGTGCTGATCACACCCTGGTCGCCCACCTGGCCGCCGGACTCGGCGTAGAAAGGCGTGGTGTCGAGCACGACCACGCCGCTCTGGCCGGCCTTGAGTTCCTGCACGGCGCTGCCTTCGGCATACAGTGCCACCACCTTGGCGGCCTCGGCCAGCTTCTGGTAGCCCGTGAAGGCATTGGCATCGCCCGTGTATTCCAGGGCGCGGTCCATCTTGAACTTGCCTGCTGCGCGGGCCTTGTTCTTCTGCTCTTCCATGGCGGTCTGGAAGCCCGCCTCGTCCACGCTCAGGCCGCGCTCGCGGCAGACGTCGTTGGTCAGGTCCAGGGGGAAGCCGTAGGTGTCGTGCAGCTTGAAGGCCACGTCGCCGGGCAGCACCTTGGCGCCACCGGCCAGCGCCGCGTCCAGGATTTCCATGCCGTTGGCCAGGGTCTCGAAGAAGCGCTCTTCCTCGACCCGCAGCACTTCGGTGATGCGCGCTTCCTGCTCGCGGATCTTGGGATAGGCATCGCCCATCACGGCCACCAGGTCCTTGACCAGCTTGTGGAAGAACGGGGTCTTCTGGCCCAGCTTGTAGCCGTGGCGGATGGCGCGGCGCACGATGCGGCGCTGCACGTAGCCACGGCCTTCGTTGGAGGGAATCACGCCGTCGGCCACCAGGAAGGCAGTGGCGCGGATGTGGTCGGCGATCACCTTGAGCGAGGGGGTCTCGATGTCGGCGATGTGCGTCTCGCGCGCAGCGGCCTTGATCAGCGCCTGGAACAGGTCGATCTCATAGTTGCTGTGCACATGCTGCAGGATGGCGGCCAGGCGCTCCAGGCCCATGCCGGTGTCCACGCAGGGCGCGGGCAGCGGCTTGACGTTGCCCTGCTCGTCCATGTCGAACTGCATGAACACGTTGTTCCAGATTTCGATGAAGCGGTCGCCGTCTTCGTCAGGGCTGCCCGGAGGGCCGCCGGCCACGTGCGCGCCGTGGTCGTAGAAGATTTCCGAGCAGGGGCCGCAGGGGCCGGTGTCGGCCATCATCCAGAAGTTGTCGCTCTTGTAGCGGCCGCCCTTGTTGTCGCCGATGCGGATCACGCGCTCGGGCGGCAGGCCGATTTCCTTGGTCCAGATGTCGTAGGCCTCGTCGTCCTCGGCGTAGACCGTGGCCAGCAGGCGTTCCTTGGGCAGCTTGTAGACCTCGGTCAGCAGCTCCCAGGCCCACTTGAGCGACTCGCGCTTGAAGTAGTCGCCGAAGGACCAGTTGCCCAGCATCTCGAAGAAGGTGTGGTGGCGGGCCGTGTAGCCCACGTTTTCCAGATCGTTGTGCTTGCCGCCTGCGCGCAGGCAGGTCTGCACCGAGGTGGCGCGCTTGTAGGGGCGCTTGTCGGTGCCCAGGAACACGTCCTTGAACTGGACCATGCCCGAGTTGGTGAACATCAGCGTCGGATCGTTGCCGGGCACCAGAGGGCTCGACTCCACGATGGTGTGGCCCTTGGATGCGAAAAAGTCCAGAAAGCTCTTGCGAATGTCGGCAACGGTGAAAGTGGGTGTGCTCATGGTGTCTAGGAGTTCGGAGCGCGCACGCGGGGCGCTGTCCCTGGCGGGAGGGTGTCCCGTCGGGACCAACGCGCATTATAGGTTTGCCCCATGGTTGCGGCAGCGAGCCCTGCCTGGCCTCCATCACGCACGTGGCCAAAGAAGGCCTCTCCTCCCATTTGCCCGCCCTTGAGCACGATCTCCAGCCCGTCGCTGACCGGATCGCTGACATGCGCGCGCAACAGCGGCGCGCGACTGGCCGGTCCGCGGCGCCTGCAGCTGTGGGTGGCGCCCCATCCGGGCCGCAGGGCCGACATTCTTGCGCTGGAGAAATGGCTGGTGCAGGAGATGGGGGAGATGGCTGGCACAGGCGATCTCGCCGTTCACTGATCCCGCTCAGACTGCGCGCGATGGGCGCCCTGGATAATCGCCAGCCGGAACCACAGCAAGCACACCATGGCGCAACCACAGACACCCGAGCCTCATTCCAGCGAACCGGCCCCCGCTGCCAGCGCCAACGGATCCGATCCGGCCAAACCGCCAACACCGCCCAAGCCGTCCAAGCCGCCAAAAAGCCGCATCGTGCCCTGGCTCATCGGCCTGCCCGTGGCCTTCTTCGCTGTGCTCATGCTGGCTGGCCAGTTGCTGTCCACGCCCGAAGGCGAGGCGCGCTGGGTGGAGCGCGAAACCATCAAGATCTGCCGCAAGGAAACCGCGCGGCCAGAGGCCGAGCGCAAGACGCAGCAGTTTGAATCGATGCAGGACTGCGACAGGCTCGAATTCAACTTCAAGCAGCGCTACGGTGAAAACCCCTGATGCGAAGTCACAACGAAAAAGGCCGGCAGAGCCGGCCTTTGGCTTGCAAGTGTCCGTTCAGTCGCGCGTCTCGATGGCGCGGTTGATGCCCAGTGCCGCCAGCGTGCACAGCGCACCCGATAGCAGATAGATCCCCAGCGCCACCAGTCCGAAGCGCGAGGACACGCCCAGGGCCACCAGCGGAGCGAATGCCGCGCCCACCAGCCAGGCCATGTCCGAGGACAGAGCAGCACCCGTGTAGCGATAGCGTGAGGGGAAATTGGACGTCACCGTGCCGGCCGCCTGGCCATAAGACAGGCCCAGCAGGATGAAGCCGACGATGATGAACACGTTGTTCCCCATCGTTCCGCTGCCCAGCAGCCAGGGCGCCAGGAAGCTGAAGATGCCGATCAGGCAGGCCATGGTGCCCAGCGTGTTGCGCCGGCCCACACGGTCGGCCAGCCAGCCCGAGACCATGATGGCGGCAGCCGCACAGAAGGCGCCCACGATCTGCACTCCGAGCACATGGGTCACCGACTGGTCCGAATACAGCGAGATCCAGGACAACGGGAAGATGGTCACCAGGTGGAACAGCGCAAAGCTGGCCAGGGCGGCAAACGCGCCGATCACCACGTTGCGTCCCTCGTCGCGCATCAGCGGCAGCACGCCCATGGGCTCCAGCTCACGCTGCTGCAGCAGTTCGGTGTAGGACTGCCCCACGACCAGGCGCAGCCGGGCAAACAGTGCCACGACGTTGATGGCAAAGGCCACGCAGAAGGGATAGCGCCAGCCCCAGCTGAGGAACTCGTCGGCTCCTACATGGGCGTAGATGAAGGCAAACAGCCCTGCCGCGAGCACGAAGCCCAGCGGCGCGCCCAACTGGCCCATCATCGAATACCAGCCCCGCCGGTTCTTGGGCGCCGACATGGCCAGCAGCGACGGCAGGCCGTCCCACGAGCCGCCCAGCGCAATGCCCTGGCCTATGCGCAGCAGCGCCAGCACGATGATGGCGTTCACCCCCGCCTGCTGGTAGCTGGGCAGGAAGGCCATGCCCACGGTGCACACGCCCAGCAGAAACAGCGCCAGCGTCAGCTTGGTCGCCCGCCCCCAGCGCCGCTGCACGGCCATGGACAGCGCCGTGCCCAGCGGCCGGGCCACGAAGGCCAGCGAGAAGATGGCGAACGACATCAGCGTGCCGTCGAGCTTGGAAAGGTAGGGAAACAGCAGCGCCGGGAAGACCAGCACGCAGGCGATGCCGAACACGAAGAAGTCGAAGTACTCCGAGGATCGCCCGATGATCACGCCGACGGCGATTTCGTTGGGCGTGACATCTTCGTGGGTGTCGGCGCGGGACAGAGATTCTTTGCTCTCATAGCTTCCGCCGGGGAAGCTTGCAGTTGTGTCGAGGCCGCTCATAGATGGATGCTCCTTGTCTCGTCTCACTGACAGCTCTGTTCTACGCCCTCGCTTGATCTGGCGCAAGGCGGTTTCCACCTCGACCGGCCTCGGTGTTTGTCCTGCTGCGCGCGACGCGAAAATGCGGCCTCCGGACAGCCAGGCACCTGCCGCGCACCCGCCCAGGTAGCAGAAAGTTCCCGGGTTCTCCTTGACGTTGGACAAAATGTCCAATGGACAAATTTATACTTCGTAATACATTTGCCCGGATCTTGTAATCCGCGTTTCTATGTAAACGCGCTCTTGTTGCGCCCCTAGCATGCTAAAAATCAAGGAACTCCGTGGGCCTGCGTGGCTCACCGCGGCCGCTTTGACAGCCAGTCTCACTGGCTGCAGCAAAGCCGTCGTGCTCAACCCCGCCGGCGACATCGCCGCGCAGCAAGGCAACCTGGTGGTCACGGCCACCTTGCTGATGCTGATCATCATCATCCCGGTGATCATCCTCACGCTGCTTTTCGCCTGGAAGTACCGCCAGTCGAACACCGAGGCCCACTACGACCCCGAATGGCACCACTCCACCACGCTGGAGCTGGTGATCTGGTCCGTGCCGCTGATGATCATCATCGCGCTGGGCGCCATCACCTGGATCAGCACCCACAAGCTGGACCCCTACCGTCCGCTGGACCGCGTCTCGGCCACCAAGCCGCTGAGCACCGATGTCAAGCCGCTGGAGGTGCAGGTCGTGGCCATGGACTGGAAGTGGCTGTTCTTCATCCCTGAAAAAGGCATCGCCACCGTCAACGAGCTGGCCGCTCCCGTGGATCGTCCCATCCACTTCAAGCTGACCGCCACCTCGACGATGAACTCCTTCTACGTGCCTGACCTGGCCGGCATGATCTATGCCATGCCCGGCATGCAGACCGAGCTCAACGCCGTGATCAACAAGCCCGGCGTGTTCCACGGCCTGGCATCGCACTACAGCGGCGCCGGCTTCTCGGGCATGACGTTCAAGTTCCATGGCCTGAGCAACGAAGAGTTCGATCAGTGGGTTGCCAAGGCCAAGTCCGAAGGCAAGGCCCTGACGCGCGATACCTACCTGAACCTGGTCAAGCCCAGCGAGCGCAACCCGGTCGAGCGCTTCGCCACGGTGGACGAAGGCCTGTACGACAAGGTGCTCAACCGCTGTGTCGAAGAAGGCAAGATGTGCATGCATCACATGATGGCCATCGACGCTGCCGGCGGCGAAGCCTATCTCAAGGCCGTGGGCATGAACCTGCCCCAGGATGTGTGCACGGTGCAAAACGCCGACCGCGTCGTGGCCTTCCTGGACCAGCGCGACGGCTCCGCAGCCGCTGCGCAGCAATAAGCAGTTAGCGGACGCGGACGACGGCCAGACCGCCGCCCGCTCCCATCACGACCTAAGAGACTCGATATGTCTGAACATACCTCCCCGGCACAGGCCCACTGGCTGCTGGGACGCATCACTTGGGACTCCATCCCGATGGCGCATGAGCCCATCGTGCTGGCGACCTTCATCGCCGTGGTGCTCGGCGGCCTTGCCGTGCTGGGCCTGCTCACCAAGTTCCGCCTGTGGGGCCCGCTGTGGCGCGACTGGCTGTGCAGCATCGACCACAAGAAGATCGGCATCATGTACATGATCCTCGGTCTGGTCATGCTGCTGCGCGGCTTTGCCGACGCGCTGATGATGCGCCTGCAGCAGGCCATGGCCTTCGGCGACAACCTGGGCTACCTGCCTCCGCACCACTACGACCAGATCTTCACGGCCCACGGCGTGATCATGATCTTCTTCGTGGCCATGCCCTTCGTGACCGGCCTGATGAACTATCTGGTGCCGCTGCAGATCGGCGCCCGCGACGTGTCCTTCCCGTTCCTGAACAACTTCAGCTTCTGGATGACCACGGGCGGCGCCGTGCTGGTGATGATCTCGCTGTTCCTGGGCGAGTTCTCCACCTCCGGCTGGCTGGCACTGTCCAACCTGGGGGCGCAGAACCCCGGGGTCGGGCTTGACTACTACATCTGGGGATTGCAGGTGGCCGGCGTCGGCACCACGCTGTCAGGCATCAACCTGATCGTGACCATCATCAAGATGCGCGCACCCGGCATGAACCTGATGAAGATGCCCGTCTTCACCTGGACCGCCCTGTGCACCAACGCGCTGATCGTGGCCTCGTTCCCCATCCTGACCGCAGCCCTGGTGCTGATGTCGCTGGACCGCTACGTCGGCACGAACTTCTTCACGAACGAGCTGGGCGGCAACCCCATGCTGTACGTGAACCTGATCTGGATCTGGGGCCACCCCGAGGTCTACATCCTGATCCTGCCCTGCTTCGGCATCTTCTCGGAGATCGTCTCCACCTTCAGCCGCAAGCGCCTGTTCGGCTACACCTCCATGGTGTACGCGACGGTGTGTATCACCATCCTGTCCTACCTGGTCTGGCTGCACCACTTCTTCACCATGGGCTCCGGCGCCAGCGTGAACACCTTCTTCGGCATCACGACGATGATCATCTCGATCCCGACGGGCGCCAAGATCTTCAACTGGCTGTTCACCATGTACCGCGGCCGCATCCGCTTCACGGTGCCGATGCTGTGGACCGTGGGCTTCATGTGCACCTTCGCAATCGGCGGCATGACCGGCGTGCTGCTGGCCGTTCCCCCGGCCGACTTCGTGCTGCACAACAGCCTGTTCCTGATCGCCCACTTCCACAACGTGATCATCGGCGGCGTGGTGTTCGGCGTGTTCGCCGGCATCAACTTCTGGTTCCCCAAGGCCTTCGGCTACAAGCTCGACGAGTTCTGGGGCAAGTGCTCGTTCTGGTTCTGGCTGGTCGGCTTCTGGGTCGCCTTCACACCGCTGTACGTGCTGGGCCTGATGGGCGTGACACGCCGTGCCAACCACTTCGAGGACCCCTCGCTGCAGATCTGGTTCGTGATCGCCGCCCTGGGCGCCGGTCTGGTGGCACTGGGCATCGGCAGCTTCCTGATCCAGCTGGTGGTCAGCTACTTCAAGCGCGACCAGCTGCGCGACGTGACCGGCGACCCCTGGGAAGGCCGCACGCTGGAGTGGGCCACCTCCTCGCCTCCTCCCCAGTACAACTTCGCCTTCACGCCCGTGGTGCATGAGATCGATGCCTGGTGGGACATGAAGAAGCACGGCTACCAGCGTCCGCTGACCGGCTTCAAGCCCGTCCACATGCCGTCCAACACCGGCGCCGGCGTCGTGATCGCCGCGCTGTCCACGGTCTTCGGCTTCGCGATGATCTGGCACATGTGGCCCCTGGCCATTGCGTCGTTCGCCGCCACCGTGCTGGCGTCGATCATCCACACGTTCAACTACAAGCGCGACTACTACATCCCCGCCGCGGAAGTCGCGGCCACGGAAGAACTGCGCACACAACAGCTGGCACGTCATGTCTGATACCCGTTACACCGCAGGCGGCGCTGCCGCCCTGGCCCCGCGCGAGTACCACCTCGCCGAGGAGCCCCATCCCGAAAACGGCACCGCTCTGGGCTTCTGGCTCTACCTGATGAGCGACTGCCTGATCTTTGCAGCGCTGTTCGCCACCTATGGCGTGCTGGGCCGCAACTACGCTGCAGGCCCCACGGGCGCCCAGCTGTTCGACCTGCCCCTGGTGGCGATGAACACGGCCTTCCTGCTGCTGTCGTCCATCACCTTCGGCTTCGCCATGCTGCAAAAGCAGCAGGGCAAGCTGGGCGGCACCCAGCTGTGGCTGGCCATCACCGGCCTGTTCGGCCTGTGCTTCCTGGGCCTGGAACTCTATGAGTTCTCCCACCTGCTGCACGAGGGCGCAGGCCCGCAGCGCAGCGCCTTCCTGTCCTCGTTCTTCACGCTGGTGGGCACCCACGGCCTGCACGTGAGCTTCGGCCTGATCTGGCTGGTCACGCTGATGATCCAGATCAACAAGCATGGCCTGACGCACGAGAACAACCGCCGCCTGATGTGCCTGTCGATGTTCTGGCACTTCTTGGACGTGGTCTGGATCGGCGTCTTCACTTTTGTTTACCTGATGGGGGTGCTGTAAATGGCTGCACACGACATCCACGCCGGCCATGGCCACGGTCACCACGACCATCACGGCCATGACGATCACCACCACGACGCAGGCCCGCACAGCACGTTCTCGGGCTATATGTGGGGCTTCGTGCTCTCGATCATCCTGACGGCCATCCCGTTCTGGCTGGTGATGAGCAATGTCATCTCGGACCGTGCAACGGCCGTGATGGTGCTCGGCGGCTTCGCCGTGGTGCAGATCCTGGTCCACATGGTCTTCTTCCTGCACATGAACGGCAAGATCGAAGGCGGCTGGACCCTGCTGTCCACCATCTTCACCGTGGTCTTCGTGGCCATCGGCATTGCGGGCACCCTGTGGGTCATGTTCCATATGAACACCAACATGATGCCCCAGCACACCATGCCGGCCGACCCCGCCGCGCAGACGGCTCCGGCCTCGGTCACGCCTTGACCGCATCCGGAAACTCCGGGCCCTCCAGCCACGCCGGCGCATCGCGCCGGCGTGGCCCACTCGCTCAGGCGATGCTCATCTCGGTGGGCATCGCCTTGTTTTTGGGCTTCATCTTCCTGGGCAGCTGGCAGGTCCAGCGCCGTGCCTGGAAGCTGGACTTGATAGAGCGCGTGGACCAGCGCGTGCACGCCGCGCCCGCGGCCCTGCCCCCGCCCGCCGAATGGCCGCAGATCACGGCCGCCGACCACGAGTACCGCGCCGTGCAGGCCAGCGGCCACTGGATGGCCGGCAAGACCGTGCTGACCCAGGCCGTGACCGAATTGGGCGCCGGCTTCTGGGTGCTGACGCCGCTGCAGATGGACGACGGCAACCAGGTGCTGGTGAACCGGGGCTTCATTCCCACAGCGCAGCGCGCGCGCTGGCAGGATCAGCCCGCACAGGCGCCCCAGGACCCGGTGACGGTGGCCGGCCTGCTGCGCATCAGCGAGCCGCGCGGCGGCTTCCTGCGTGAGAACGATCCCGCGCAGCAGCGCTGGTTCTCGCGCGATGTGGCGGCCATTGCACAGGCCCAGGGCCTGGACCATGCAGCCCCCTACTTCATCGACGCAGGCCTGCCGGGCCAGCCCGTGGCAGACGGCACCTGGCCGCGCCCGGGCATGACCGTGATCCGCTTCCCCAACAGCCATCTGGTCTATGCGCTGACCTGGTACGGGCTGGCACTGATGGTGGTCGGCGCGGCCTGGCTGGTCAGGCGCAATGACCGGCAGGCAAGCAGCAAGCCGTAAAGCCGTAGAGCCGTCGCTCCAGGCAACAAGGCCACCGATGACATCGGTGGCCTTTTTTACGCCAGTCCTCTACAAGACCCTGCCGCGCCACGGCTGCCTGCGGTAGCGCACAATCGCCCGCGTGAATTCGCCTTCAGAGTCCCTGTTCCGCGTCGAGCGCACCACCGAACGCCAGAACATGCAGCTGCTGATACAGCTGCGCTGGTTTGCCGTGGTCGGGCAGGTGATCACCATCTCCCTGGTGCACTACGGCTTCGGCATCACCCTGCCGCTGCCGGCCATGGCCCTGGTGCTGATGGCCAGCGTCTTCACCAATCTTGGCTACATCTACTGGTACCGCAGCCACCGCCGCCAGATCTCGGCGCGCAACCTGTTCCTGGCCCTGCTGGCCGACGTGCTCGCACTGGCCATACAGCTGTATTTGAGCGGCGGCGCCAGCAATCCCTTCATCTATCTGTTCCTGCTGCAGGGCATTCTGGGCGCCGTGCTGCTCAGGCCCGTGCACGCCTGGATCATCGTTGCCAGCACCTCGCTGTGCACCCTGGTGCTGGCCATCGTGCATTGGCCCCTGCCCATTGGCGCGGCGGGACCGGACGGGCTGCCCGGCCTGTACGTGAGCGGCATTCTGATCAGCTTCGGGCTGACCACGGTGCTGCTGGTCGTCTTCCTGCGCCGCATCGTCTCCAACCTGCGCCGGCGTGACGCACGGCTGGCCAACATGCGCCAGCGTGCCAGCGAAGAGGAGCACATCGTGCGCATGGGCCTGCTGGCCACGGGCGCGGCGCACGAGCTGGGCACGCCGCTGTCCACCATGTCCGTCATCCTGGGCGACTGGCAGCGCATGCCCGCCATCACGCAAGACCCAGACCTGCTGGCCGACCTGCAGGAAATGCAGCAGCAGCTGCTGCGCTGCAAGTCCATCGTCTCCAGCGTGCTCATGTCGGCCGGCGAGACCCGCGCCGATGCGCCCCAGGCCACCACGCTGCGCGCCTTCATGGACGGCGTGGTCGCGCACTGGCAGTCACGCCACGCCGTGGAGCGTTTCGACTACGTCCAGGCCGACGAGGACTTCCCCATTCTTTCCGATACCGCGTTGCAGCAAATGGTTTGCAATGTGCTCGACAATGCGGCCGAAGCCTCCCCCCACCATGTGGCGCTGCACCTGGCCGTGCGCACCGGCATGCTGTGCATCACCGTGCGCGACAAGGGACCGGGCTTTGCACCCGCCGTGCTGGAACAGCTGGGCCAGCGCCATATCTCCACCAAGACGGAGCGCCCGGGCCGGGGGCTGGGCCTGTTCCTGGTGCTCAACGTGGCGCGCTCGCTGGGCGGACGCGTTCAGGTGAGGAACACCCCGCCGCGGGGCAGTGAGGTGGAGATCCGCCTGCCCCTGTCATCGATTGCCATTGAACCCGGCGCCTGAAGCGCCGCCCACAGGAACCCTAATCGCCCATGGACAGCTCCCGCCTCCTGCTGCTGGTTGAAGACGATGCGACCTTTGCACGCACGCTGACGCGCTCGTTCGAGCGGCGCGGCTATCGCGTGCTGCAGGCCGCCAGCGCCGAGGAAGTGCGCGAGCTGCTGCAGACGCACTCGCCGCAATACGCCGTCATGGACCTCAAGCTGGCGGGTAACGCGTCGGGCCTGAGCTGCGTGCAGATGCTGCACCAGCACAACCCCGAGGCGCTGATCGTCGTGCTTACCGGCTATGCCAGCATTGCCACGGCGGTGGAGGCGGTCAAGCTAGGCGCATGCCACTATCTGGCCAAGCCCTCCAACACCGACGATATCGAGGCCGCCTTCGGCCGCCTCGAAGGCCGCACCGACGTGGAACTGTCGCGCAACCCCACCTCCATCAAGACGCTGGAGTGGGAACACATCCACGAAACCCTGGCCGAGAGCGATTTCAACATCTCCGAAGCCGCCCGCCGCCTGGGCATGCACCGGCGCACGCTGGCGCGCAAGCTGGAAAAGCGGCAGATCAAGTAACGCGGCTGGCACCAAAAGGCAAACCGGGCCTCAAGGGCCCGGTTTGTCATTGCGCGGCCATGGCCCTCAGGCCATCAGCCCAGCCAGAGGTAGTGGTCGATCAGCAGCGCCAGGAAGAGCACGCTCAGGTGGATCAGCGAGAAGCGGAAGGTCTTGCGCGACAGCTGGTCCGAGTAATTGCGCCACAGTGCAAAGGCATAGGCACAGAAGCCCGCGCTCAGCACCACGGCCACCACCAGATACAGCCAGGAGCTCATGCCGTACATGAAGGGCAGCATGCAAGCCGCAAACAGGATCACCGTGTACAGCAGGATCTGCAGCCGCGTGTACTCGCTGCCATGCGTCACGGGCAGCATGGGCAGGCCGGACTGGCGGTAGTCTTCCACGCGGTACAGCGCCAGCGCCCAGAAATGGGGCGGCGTCCACAGGAAGATGATGAGGAACAGGATCAGCGCCTCGGGACCGACCTGGCCCGTCATCGCGGCCCAGCCCAGCACGGGCGGCATGGCACCGGAGGCGCCGCCGATCACGATGTTCTGCGGCGTGGCAGGCTTGAGGATCACCGTGTAGATCACGGCATAGCCCACGAAGGTGGCCAGCGTCAGCCACATGGTCAGCGGGTTGGTGCACAGCAGCAGCACCAGCGCGCCCAGCGTGCACAGGATGGCCGAGAAGGCCAGCGCCTGCTGGCTGCTCAGCTCGCCGCGCGCCGTGGGCCGCCAGGAGGTGCGCTTCATGCGCGCATCGATATGGCGCTCCACCAGGCAGTTGAAGGCGGCAGCCGCGCCCGCCACCAGCCAGATGCCCAGGCAGGCCAGCGCCATGTGCAGCCACTGGTCGGCGTTGGGCCAGCCCGGCACGGCCAGCACCATGCCTATCAGTGCGCAGAACACGATCAGCTGCACCACACGCGGCTTGGTCAGGGCATAGAACTGTGTCCAGCGCGAGGGCTCGACACTCAGGGAAGCTTGTTTACTCATGCAATCTCTCCACGGGCAACCGGCAGACCGTCCCGCAGTGCGCCCGGGCGGCTGGCCGCCAGGCACCAAACAATCACGGTCACCAGCGCAGCTGCGCCGCCCGTATGCAGCACCGCGGCCACCAGCGGCCAATCGAGCACCACGTTCGACAGGCCTGTCAGCACCTGCAGTACCAAGAACGCACCCAGCACGCGGCGCTGCGACGCCAGTGCGGGCACTTCACCCAAACGCCACCACAGCCCGGCCAGCGCAGCCACCACCACATAGGCCGCCAGGCGGTGCAGATAGTGGATGGCCGTGAGGCCCGCAAAGCTGATGTTGCTGCCGTCCTGCAGCAGGCCCAGCGGCCGCCAGATCTGCAGCGCCTGCGAAAAATCCATGGCCGGCCACCAACTGCCCTGGCAGGTCGGGAAACTGCTGCAGGCCAGCACCGCATAGTTGGTGCTGACCCAGCCGCCCAGCGCCACCTGCAGCACCAGCAGCGCAAGGCCCAGCCACAGCCCCGCGCGCAGCGCGGGTGAAATCACGGTCGCCCCTTGCTGGCGCGCAGCACGGCTCAACCCCACGGCGGGCACGCACAGCAAGGCCAGCAGGCCCGTGCCGCCCAGCAGGTGCAGGGTCACGATGGCCGGGAAAAGCTTCATGGTCACGGTCCAGGCGCCAAAGGCGCCCTGCAGGCAGACCCAGAACAGCGCCAGCGTGGGCCACCACGGACTCAGGGCACCGCCTGTGCCCTCCGCCCCTGTACGCCCGGCCCCTGCGCCACCCGCCCTGCCCAGGCGCCGCGCGCGCCGCCAGGCCATGATGGTCATGGCGATGATGAGCACGCCCACGGTGGTGGCCAGATAGCGGTGGACCATCTCTATCCATGCCTTGCCATGCGTCACCGGCCCGGTGGGCATGGCGGCCTGGGCCTCGGCAATCTGCGCGCGGGCGCCCATGGGGCTGGCGCTGCCATAGCAGCCCGGCCAGTCGGGGCAGCCCAGGCCGGAATCGGTCAGGCGGGTGAAGGCGCCGAACAGCACCAGATCGAAGGTCAGGAACAGCGTGAGCACCGACAGCGCCTGCAGCCGCTTGAGCGAGCCGCCGCTGCGGTTGCGCAGCCACACCCAGGCCAGGGGGCCCAGCGCCAGCAACAGGCCCAGCAGCATCAGCTCCAGAACGGGGGCCAGATCGTACAGCGCCTGTTCGCTCACGCCCGCCCTCCGCAGCGCGGCGTGCACCACACGGCATGGCCCCCGGGCAAGCCGAAAGGCAATGCCGCAGGCGCATCCGGTTGGCGACAGCAGATCTTCATAAATGAGAGCAATTTGACGAGAAGGCTCAGCCCCATGCGCGAGATTGGATCGCAGGCCGGGCCTACAGAGAATCAGGACATGCACCCAGATACCGGCTGCGGGACCGCGCCCCATGCACAAGGCCCGCCAAGCGGGCCCGGTCGCTGCAACTTTCAGAGCAGCATGTCTTTGATATGAAACAATTCTACTTGGCTGCGAACCGCTCAATCGCCCACGCATGCAGTGCCCCTAGATCGCAGCCAGCTTCTTTTGGCCGGTGCGATGCGGCTTGGGCCTGGCGCACACGAATTTCCACAGGACCCTGCCCAAGGCGTCGGCGGCCCAGCTTTACACGACTGCTCAGATTCGCTCAGATTCAGCCACCTCGCGTTCCTTAGATTGGTGGTTTCACTTGGGGACCGGCAACTGCCGGGTGAGGCCATGATTGCAGGAGGCTCGTGGACTGTGCTTGATGGGCACGGACGCGAAATCGGGCGTGTCGAAGGCGATGAATTCGTCCGGTGCGGGACCAGGCTCATCTACCGCATCGAAGGACCGGCGCTGTACTCCATGGACGGTTCGGCCAGACTGATGGGCTTTATCGAAGGGACCGAGGTCAGAACGCGGCAAGGCCGGATCTTCCTCAAATTTCTCGCACATTGATCCGCACTGCTCAGATTCGCTCATCTTCGACCGCACAAAGCCGGGGAGACTCCACGCCCATGAAAACTTCCAGGCAATGGACCCCCTTCTGTGCGCGAGCTCTCGAACAATGACTTCAATGATTTCTGGGAAGGCATCGCCCAGGACAAACCCCTGAGGACGCCGGACAAGGGTCGCACCGCGTCCTTCACCGTCACCCGCCGCAATGCCACCGGCCTGGAAGTCCGAACGAACAAGGGCAACACGGTGCGCATACGGCGAGAAGCCTTCTGCGCCGTGCTGCGCCATCTTGCCCAGGACCATCACGGCCTGGAGCGCCCCTGCGTTGTGGCATCCAGCTATGACGTACCGGGCTTTCTGGGCTTTGCCGCCAAGCAGGCCAACGACAACGCGGCCGTGGTGATCACCTACATCCTGCCGATTCTGCAGGACGCGGGCATCGTCGGGATTGACGGCAACCGGCCCAACCGCACCTGGCTGCTCTGATCGCGCCGGCAGCCTCCGGACGCTGGGCACCGGGTCGATGACAATCTATGTCAATTCATTCATAGCCAATCACTAAGGCGCACAGATAATTGCCGGCATTCGTGTGAATTGTGAGAAGGGTCCGCGCCCTTCGATGCTGGAGGATTGGCAGATGAGCGCCCCGGAAATGGAGGCCATACAGGAGCGGCTGAAGAAGCTGCGGGCCGACGAGGTGCTGGTCGCCGAGCAGTTGGACAGGCTGCAGGCCCAAAAGGCTGCGCTGGAGCACAGACAGGCCATGATCCAGGGCGCCATCCAGGTGCTGGAGGAAATGCGGCAGGAGCTGGAGCCATGAACCGTGGCAAGCCCGTCTCACCACCCGCATCACCCCCCGCCTCACCCTCCGCATCGCCCACCCCCACCTTGACCACCGCCGAAGACTGGCTGGCAAGAATTGCGGCCCTGGATGCCACGCAGCCCCCTCCCACACCGCCCCGTTTGCGCAACCCCCGCAAGGCAAAGCGCCGCAGGGCGGTCACCATCGTGGCAGTGGCCGTGCTGCTGGTGCTGCTGGCCATCGCCCTGGCCGTGGCGGTGCAGTTGATGTGGGTCAAGTAGCTGTCACACGGCAGCAGCGGAAAGAGCCTTCAAGCGTGAAGCCAACCGAGCCGGTGCTGCTGTATACCCTCACATCCTGGCGAAGTCCCCATATTGTTTGCATGCTCACTTACGCCTAGCATGTATCCACACTCAACGCAGTGGAGGTGCCATGGCTGATCCCGAAGAACCACTGGAAGTACGCTCAGAACGCTGGCAGTCGCTGAAGGGGCTGGACATCGCCTCCGTGGATCTGGGCCCCATCTGCGTGGTGCTCATGCTGACGCTGATCTGCATGGCCGTGATGATGCTGCTGGCCAAATCCGGCGCCGAGCAAGCACGGCAGGCCCAGCCATCGTCCCAGGCCAAGGGCCCGGCTCCCCGACCGAAGCCGGCGCAGCCCGTGACCGAACCCGCCCAGCAGCAGACCTGGACGCCGGCCTTGCGCACCTGAGGGCGACCTGAGGCTGATCTGAGGGCGAAAAGGCCAGGCCGCAACACCTTCAGAGTTTCACAGAACGTGTCGCAATGAAGGTCGGCACGAACTTCTCGATCACAAACCGGGCATGGGGCTGCCAGTCTTCATGAAACCCCGTCAGCACCAACCCCGCATCCAGCTGTCCGCCGATCTGATCGGCCAGCGTATGGCCGAACACCAGCGCCTCGTTGCGCTCCCGCTTGGCATCAAGCGCTGCGGGCGGCAAATCCACCACATCGGAATACGGCAGGCGCCACGCAGGCAGCATGAGCCCTTGCTCGCGCAACGCGGGATCGCGGTCCTCCACGAAGACCACCGGATTCCAGAAGCTGGACAGAAGGCGCCCACCCTTCGCGAGCACCCGCGCGCATTCACGCCATACGGGCCGCACATCAGGCACGTAGAGGTTGGAGATGGGGTGAAAGACCACATCGAAGCCGGCATCTGCAAAAACGCCCAGATCGCGCATGTCGCCCTGCATGCAGGTCAGCGCAAGGCCTTCGCGCTCGGCTACATACCGGTCCTGCGCAAGCTGGCCGGCGGAGGCATCGAACACGGTGACCTGCGCACCTGCCGCCGCAAGTATGGGTCCCTGCTGGCCGCCTCCACTGGCAAGGCAGAGGATGCGCAGGCCGCGCACATCATCCAGCCAGCCCGCTGGCAAGGGGCCGGGCGTGAGCCGCGCCTGCCAGATTCCGGCACGGGCCCGGGCTATTTCAGCGCTGTCGACCGGGCGCGACCAGTCGCAGTCTTTCGCTGCCTGCAGGTTCCAGGCAGCGGTGTTGTGGGCAAGGATGTCGATGGGTTCTGTCATGGGCACTCTTTCAAAAAGAGGCCGCACGGCGACGCGAGGTTGCGTTCAGACAACGCGGAGCAGTCAACGGGCATGCAGGTGGTGACGCGGGCGTCCGCCGTGGGCCGGCAATGGGCTTCGGGGGGATCGGTCGGACAAGGGTCCGAAGGCGTCACAGGCTCATGTCAGGCTCGCAGCGGTCGCAGGGATGTAGGCGGCAAATTCTAGGACTGCGCAAATTGCACTGTCAAACCACTGCGGCGCGTTCCCCACACGGTCATGCGGAAGTCACAACCGTGAGACGACTTGGCTGTAAGTTGAACACGCACCCTCGATGGCGCTGGCTTCTGCTGCGCCATGGCGCGCCCGCTGACGACCGGCCTTTCCCAACACGGCGCCCAATGGATACCGAGGAGCAACACTTTGAAGGAGAGCTATGCGTAGTCCCAAGAAAGGCCGAGAGCCGATCCGGCTCATGGACCTGGCCCCCGCCGTCTTCTGCATCCAGTGCGAACAGGAAAAACCCGCCACAGGAGCCCGCCAATTCCACGCGTGGCATGTGTGCAGCGACTGCTCGCAGAAGTTGGCCCAACTCCCCCCGGCGCAAGCACCCACGGCGCACCACGCGCACTGAGGCAAGCGATTCCCCAAAACGAAAGCCCGCCAGATGGCGGGCTTTCTCATGCCCTCGCGGACATGAGCGGGGGGCGCGAGCGGGACGTCGATGCGCGCCTACCAGGGCACAAACATGATCACCAGTGCCACAGCCACGAGAGCGGCAACGATGTACATGGTTCGCTTGGTCGCGAACCGGTTGCGGGACGACGAGGTGGGCACTTGGCCAGGGGTGTTGGGAGTAGGTGTGTTCATGGCCTCAAGCATGGGCGCCGCCCGGGACCGCCCCTGTCGGACAAGCACAGCTAAGGCAATCAGCGCAGAGCATGACAAGGGCGTCGGCCTTGGCGCAAGGTGACGCTTGTGAACTGCCGTGGGCCCACTGAGCGCAAGTGGCCAGAAAAGACAAAGCCCGCGAGTGCGGGCTGTTGGTCAGATTTCGAAGGCAGTGCGATCCACTGCATCCTTGATCCACGCAGGAGGCTTGCCCCGGCCGGTCCACGTTGCGCCGGTGGACGGATCACGGTACTTGGCCACGCCTGCACCGACGGGCGACTTGCGCTTGCCCGTGCTGAACACATCTTCCTGGGTCAATTGGAATTGCTGGACGAGCTCGCGAACCTTGGCGATGGCCCCGCCTTTTTCGGCTTTCAGGACTTCGGCGATGCGTGCTTCGATCTCTGCCTTTTGCTGCAGGAGCGTCTTGTAATCAGGTGTCATGGACTTTTCTTGGGTTGTATGCTAGCTAGTCAGCATTCTATGCACAAAATGCCGCGCTGACATACCTTTGCATCGCAAACCGAAGGTTGCGGACACAACAACACTCCCAACCTCCAGAGGTATAGAGTGGCGCAATGAACAAAGCACTGGAACTCTCAGGAATCGCGCTGGTCGCCCTGGCGCTCAGCGCATGCGCCCAACAGAAGCTGGCACCCTCCGTGGGCATGGCCAATCCCGCATCGGTCTATTGCGGTGAAATCGGCGGACAAGTCCGGATGGAGAAGACGCCCCAGGGCCAGGAAGGCATCTGCGTGCTGCCGAACGGCACGGAAATGGAAGAGTGGACGCTGTACCGCAAGGACCATCCGGCCAAATAGTGAGACAGCGCTCTGCACGCAACACAAGCAAGCCGTTGACGCCCCGCCGTCACTGCGCGGATGCACAGCGCAAATGCACAGCTATACGCGCGGAGCAGGCGCGAACACGGCCGCCGTCAAGCCACGGCCCAACTGCATCACGCATCTGACCTGCAACTTCTTTACACGACGTAAAGCTTTCCTTCAGGAAAGGTCTGCATACTGGCCAGCAACGGATTCCGCCGAGCCTGGGAACTTTCTCCTCCCTCCCTCTCAAATCCCTTCCCCAGGCACGCCACCACGGCATCGGCATTTTTCTTCCAGGGCCCGCAGCTTCGCCGCTTGCGGGCCCTTTTCGTTGCCCCTTCAACGGCCGCAGCTCCAAGCGGACACCTTGTCGAAAGAACTCATACATACGGGGCATGCTCGACCTACATGAGCACCCTGACTTGGCTCGCACAGGGAAGCCTCACAAGCAGTTGAAATAGCGTCAGTCCCGAGACCCGCAATGCCCTGCTGATGGAGATAAGCTTGAGTCAAGTCGTACCGAGTGAGTCTTTCAATCCGGACCCTGATGCCCGCTACCACCGGAGTCTCCTGGATGCCTTTCCGGTAAGGGGCAGCTACCAGCTCATTCAGTTGCGCAGCACTAGATCTCGCAGCCCCTTCCGACGTTTTGCGAAGGCTTGCATTCGGGCGGTTCGCGCACTTGTTCAATGACTTGAAGGAGATTGTGATGCGACATATTTTCCTCACATTTTTCTGGTCCGTGGTGACCCTCATCTCGCTGTACATCTCCACGCTGGCAGGGCCGATGTTCCCGGTCACGAGCTGAAATGCGGTTAACAGCCGGGCCTATGGTTGACTCATGGTTCTCCTCCTGGAATTCATAGGCATGCCCTGAAAAGGGCACCGGACTTTTTCTTCCCCGTGCCTGCACGTCGCAGGCATTCACAAGCTCGCAGCACCGCTGGCGGGCTTCTTTTCTGTGAGGGGCCGCTTGCGGCTTTGGCCCGCTTTGTAGAGATGCAAGGCTGGCATACATCGGGTGCGCACAGCGAAGTGCCAGCGGCGCCAAGGTTCAGGCGACCAAGCACAGGCTTGTGCCGGTGCGGCATGAAGGACAGGATGTTGAAGATGCGGAGCGCTCCGCATTGGGTCAAATGCCGGCATCGCGTAAGATGCTGATCCACCAGCAGAAGCGGGCGTCGTTCAATGGCAGGACCTGAGCTTCCCAAGCTCATGATGAGGGTTCGATTCCCTTCGCCCGCTCCAGATTTCCTGGAGCAAAGTCCATCAGTCCCGGATACACATCCGCCACTGATATCCCATGGACCGCCTTCCGCGCGCGCCCGATCTCTCCCCCGCCGACCTCTCCCCCGCTTTTCTCCGCGACATTTTTTCGCTCCTCCGCGACGGATCCGTGCTGCCCGCGCGTTGAACGCAATAAGGCCGCCTGATGTGGCCGATGCAGGAGTCTTTCATGTCCTCATTGCGTTTGACTGTTCGCCGCGCCGTCCGTCCGCTTGCGCTGGCGCTTGCCGCCGGCAGCCTGGCCGCGCTGGCCGGCTGCGTGGTAGCGCCTGTTGCGCCCGTGGCGCCTGGACCCTACGTGGTGCCGCCGGGCGTCGCCTATGTGGCGCCTACCTATCCGATGCCCAGCGTCGGCTTCGTGTGGCAATACCACCCGCGCTACGGCTGGGGCTGGCACCATCCGGTCTACGGCTGGCATCGCGGCTGGCGTTGAGCCGCGCGACACTGGCTGACCCCGCCACTACACCGATGCCCTTTGGCTGAAATCGATGACCCGGATGCCGACCTGCTGGCGAGACTGGCCCGCGGTGAGCCGCAGGCCGCCCGCGAACTGGTGGAGCGCAAGCTGCCACGCATGCTGGGTCTGGCCCAGCGCCTGCTGGGCAACCGGGCAGAGGCTGAAGAGGTGGCGCAGGAAGGCCTGGTGCGCGCCTGGCAGCAAGTGGGCCACTGGCGGCCGGGGCAGGCCCGCTTCGACACCTGGCTGCATGAGGTGGTGCTCAACCTGTGCCGCGACCGGCTCCGCCGGCGCGCGGTGCGGCGCGAAGAAGCGCTGGACGAGCACGCCGAAGCCGCCGCCTTCGCCGACCCCGGCCCCACACCGGAGCAGCAGCTGGACCACGCGCAGCACAGTGCCCGGGTCGCCGCTGCCCTGGATGCACTGCCGCCGCGCCAGCGCGAGGCGCTGGTGCTGCACTACTACCAGGCGCTGCCCCAGGCCGAGGCGGCAGCACTCATGGGCGTCTCCGTGGATGCCCTGGAAAGCCTGCTGGCCCGTGCGCGGCGCGGCTTGCGCGCCCGCCTGCAGGACGCAAGCACGAGCGCAATCGCCGCACCCGCAGACCCTGGAGGATCACCGCCATGACGCCAGATCGCTTTGAACAATTGGCCGACGCCTGGGGCGCCGACCTGCGGCGCTGGCCGGCACAGGAGCAGGCGGCGGCACGCGCGCTGATGGAACAGCCGACCTTTGCGCCTGCGGCCCGGGCCTTGCTCGCCCGTGCAAATGAACTCGACACGCTGCTGGGCAGCCATGCCGTCGCGCCCCCCAGCGCAGCGCTGGCAAGCGCGGCACTGGCCGGCTTGAAAGCTCGCCCAGGCATGGCGACTGCGCCCGGCCAACCATCGCCGCATGCATGGCCGCAGCCCCGTGGTACTGCGCCCGCACGGCCGGTGCGCGCCAGCGGCCGCAAGCCCTGGCATGGCTGGTGGTCCGGCGCCAGCATCGCCGGTGCGGGCCTGGCCGGTGTGGCCGCAGGCGCCCTGGCCATGGCCTTGCTGATAGGCACGGCCTTGCCCACGGCCCGGCCGGCACAGTCCGAAGGCGGCTGGTGGCCCGGCACCGCCTTCGACACGGGCGGCGCCTTGGTGGAAGGAAGCGAGGAATGACGATGAACGAATCCCCCATCGGCGATGCCCCCCGCACGACGCACCTGCGCCGCTGGCTGTGGGCCTCTGCCCTGCTGAATCTGTTTCTGGTGGGCGGCATTGCCGGTGGCACTTGGCGCTGGTGGGCACACCAGGCCGAGGCCAGGTCGGTAGCCACGTCCACGCAGACAGGAACACCCACCGGAGCACCGGCAGGCAGCCCCCCGGCCACTGCGCGCGGACTGCGCTTTGCCGCAGACGGCCTGCCGCCCGAGCGGCGCCAGGCCTTCCGCACAGGACTGCGTGAAGTGCGGCGCGAGGCTGCTGCGCTGACCCAAGGCAGCCGCGAAGGCCGCGCCGAGGTGGTTCGACTGCTGGCTGCGCCGCAGTTCGATCGCGCTGCCGTCGAGGCTGCATTGGCACGCACCCGGGCCGCCGACACGGCGGTGCGCGAGCGCGTGGAGGCGCACGTGGTCGACTTCGCGGCACAGCTCACGCCGGCCGAGCGACAGACACTGGTGCAGGGGCTGGCAGCGCAGCAAGGCCCCTTCCATGTGCCCGCATCTCCGGCCAGGCGCTGAGGAGCACAGGACACGCCTGGCACGCCTGCCCCGCCCGCCCCGCCCGCGATTTTTCGAGGTGAAGCCATGAATTCTGCCGCCATCGCACTGAACCGCTTCGGCCTGGGCGCCCGCCCTGACGACGCACTGCCCGCCGACCCGCAGCGCTGGCTGCTGGACCAGTTCGCGCGCTACCAGCCACAGCCCCCTGCCTGGGCCGGCCGCACGGACACGGACGCGCTGCTGTCCGACTACCAGTCCCGGCAGCGCGAGTTGCGCAGCCTGCCTGAAGACCAGCGCGCCGCCGCCCGCCAGCAGTTGCGCCGTGGCGCACGCAACGGCTACCTGGACGCAGTGAACGCGCGCCTGGCCAGCGCCATCGACACACCCGCGCCGTTTGTGGAACGCCTGGTGCATTTCTGGTCGAACCACTTCGCGGTCTCGGTGGAAAAGCCCGTGGTGCTCGACCTGGCCGGCGCCTACGAGGCCGAGGCCATACGCCCGCATGTACTGGGCCGATTCGAGGACCTGCTGCTTGCCGCTGTGCGCCACCCGGCCATGCTGGTCTATCTGGACCAGGCCCAGTCGGTGGGACCCGCCAGCCCCGCTGCACAGCGCGCCGCCCGGCGCAACCCGGACAAGACACGCGGCCTGAACGAAAACCTGGCGCGGGAAATCATGGAGCTGCACACCCTGGGCGTGCGCAGCGGCTACACCCAACAGGACGTGACCGAGTTCGCCCGCGCGCTCACCGGCTGGAGCCTGGGCAATGACGCAGGCAGCCCGGCCGCCAGCGCCGGCTTCCAGTACCGCCCGGCATTGCACGAGCCCGGACCGCGCCGCCTGCTGGGCCGCAGCTATGCCGCAGGCGGGCAGGAGCAGGCGCTGGCCATCCTGCGCGACCTGGCGGCCTCCCCCTCTACCGCGCTCCATGTCGCGACCAAGCTGGCACGGCACTTCGTCGCCGACGATCCGCCGCCCGCGCTGGTACAGCGCCTTGCGGCCGCCTACCAGCGCAGCGGCGGGGACCTGCCAGCCGTCTACCGCGCGCTGATCGATTCGCCAGAACCCTGGGCCGCGCCAGCCACGAAGTTCAAGACACCCTGGGAATGGGCCGTCTCCTCAATGCGTGCACTGGGCCGGCGCGAGTTGAAGGGTGCTCAGGCCGCCGGCCTGCTCAACCAGCTCGGCCAGCCGGTGTGGCGCCCCGGCTCGCCGGCCGGCTACGACGACATCGCCGCCAGTTGGGCTGCGCCCGATGCGCTGGTGCGCCGTGTCGAGCTGGCGCAGCGCCTCGCAGCCCAGGCCGGCAACAGCGTGGATGCGCGCGCGCTGGCACCCCGATTGCTGCCCGGCGATGCACTGGGCGCGGGCACGGCCGAGGCCATTGCCCGATCCGAAAGCGGCAGCGGTGCTCTCGCGCTGCTGCTGGTCTCGCCCGACTTCCTGCGCAGGTGAACACCATGACCACGATCCATACGAACGCCACGAACATCGCGACCAGCACGATGGCCAGGCGCAATCGCCGACATTTCCTGGGCCTGCTGGCCGCAGGCACCGGGCTGGCACTGGCCGCGCCCCACCTGGCGCTGGCGCGTGCAGCCACCGAGCGCCGCTTCGTGTTCATCATCCAGCGCGGCGCGGCCGACGGGCTGGAGACCCTGATTCCCTATGCCGACCCCGGCTACGCCCGGCTGCGCGGCGCCATCGCCGTGGACACGGCTGCGGCCACGCGGCTGGACGGCATGTTCGCGCTGCATCCCTCATTGGCCGAGACCGGCAGGCTCTACGCCCAGGGCCAGGCGCTGTTCGTGCACGCGGTCGCATCGCCCTACAGTGACCGCTCGCATTTCGACGGCCAGAACGTGCTGGAAACCGGAGGCAGCGCGCCCTACCAGGTCAAGGACGGCTGGCTCAACCGCCTGGTCGCCCAGTTGCCGCACTGGGAAGAGGCCATTGCCTTCGCGCCCACCGTGCCCATGGCGCTGCGCGGGGCGGTGGAAGTGGCCTCCTACACGCCTTCCTCCCTGCCCCAGGCCAGTGACGACCTGCTGCTGCGCGTGGCCAGGCTCTACGAGGGAGATGCGCAGCTGCATGCTCTCTGGACTTCCGCCATGGACACGCGCGGCGTGGCCATGGACGGTGGCAACAACCGGCCGCGCCTGGATGGCGCCAGCCTGGGCAAGCTGGCAGCCGGCTTTCTTGCCCGCCAGGACGGGCCGCGCATCGCCATGATCGAAACCGGCGGCTGGGACACGCACAGTGCACAAAACAACCGGCTGGCAGCCCAGCTCAAGAACCTCGATGCACTGATTGCGGCGCTGCATGACGGCCTCGGCGATGCCTGGTCGCAGACCGTGGTGCTGGTGGCCACCGAGTTCGGCCGCACGGCCGCGGCCAACGGCACCGGTGGCACCGACCACGGAACAGGCGCCGTCGCCATGCTGATGGGCGGCGCGGTTCAGGGCGGCCGCGTACTGGCCGACTGGCCTGGCCTGCAGCCCGGCCAGCTATTGGAGAACCGGGACCTGAAACCGACCACCAGCGTCGATGCGCTGATTGCCTCGGCCGCCGGCGAATGCTTCGGCATCGACCCGCAGCGGCTGGCGCGCAACCTGTTCCCCCAAGGCCATGCCCTGCCAGGCGGTGCCCCGGCGCGGTCGCTGCCGCCATTGCTGAGAGCCTGAACGCGGGCCGCACGCCAACGTGAAAAAGGGCCGGCGCCTCAAGGCGGCCGGCCCTTGTGCCATGTGCGCAAGATCTGGCGAGATCTGACCGGTGGCCGCTCAGTGGCCGCTCAGTGGCCAATCTCACGGCTGACCTGGTTCTCCTGCTGGTTCAGCACATGCTGCTCGCTGCGCGTGATATGACCGCCGTTCTGGCTGGCCATGAGGCGCTCTTCCTGGCGGATCTTGTGGTCCTGCTGGTGCAGCGCAGCCGCCTGGCCATGGCTGATCTCGCCCTTGCGCACTTCGTTGTGGATGCGGCGGTCCTGGTTGGCCAGGCGGCCGTTGACCTCGGCACGGCGCGGATGGGCCTGGTCCCAGGTGGCGGCGGATGCGGCACTGCCGAGGCCGGCCAACGAAGCAGTGGCAATGACGAGCATGAAGGCTTTGCGCAGGGACATGGTGTTTCTCCTTGAAAGGATGTGGACGGACGTTGCTTGCAGAAAGCCGATGCCGGCTTGCCACATCACTTCAACGCACGGCCAAGGCCAATCCGTCGCGGATCAAGCAAGTCCATCGTCCATCCGGGGCCGCGCACGCTACATTGGCAAGCACCGTATCCGTCCCACCTCACCAGGCAGCATGCAGCACACTCTCTCTTGCGATAACACCACCGAAGACATCCAGCTGAGCGCCGTGCGCGTGCGGGGCATGAGCGTCTGCGATGGCTTCGCACGCATGCACATGGATCTCGAAGCCCGGGGCTCGCCCGATGCACTGGACGTGATGCACCACTTCTTCAATTACTTCTGGCTCAACGACCTGGACCTGCCCTATCTCGCCGGGCTTCTGGATCTGCGCAATCCTCAGGTGCGCGCCGTCAGCCTGCGTGAGGACGGCTGGGCGCAGATGGAGCCGGACCAGCGCCAGGTGCGCATCTGCAGTACCTACGGCGACTCACCCTGTGCGCTGATCGCCTGGGAAGAGTTCAGCGCGGCCATGCAGCTCAAGCACCGCTTTCTTGGCCTGATGCGGCGGTATGAGGGGCACGGCATCCCTCGCTACAGCGTGTCGGAAGGCTTCAGGGTCCGGCTTCACGCGCCCGGACTTGAGGGGGCCCGCGCGCAGGGTCGGTGATCATTGCGGGCCATGCTCGCTCGCATTGCTCAGCTACGGCGCCTCATCCTCCGCGCCCTCGGGCCCTACCCACCAGGCCCAGCTTTCTTCCTCGTCGGGCACGGGCAGTTCGCGGGTCTGCACTGAGTCGATACGGCGTCCGGCGCCACCGGCTTGCCATGCGTTGAGCAAGGCATCGACGGCGGCGCGGTCCACTGCGGCGATGCCCAGGTTGCGATCGGTCTGCCAGGACGGTTCGCCCTCGCGTGGCGAAGCTGCCTCGGCATGCTGGTGGGGCGTGCCGTAGCTGCAGCGCATGCAGTAGTGGCGGATGCTGGCCGTCCAGTCCTCGGCATAGCCGATGCCCGGGGCTTCGGTACCCAGCAATTCCTGCAAGTCCTGCGCATTGGCGCAGGTGATGAAGACCACGAAGGTCTGGAATGCCGAGGGCTCCAGCCGCTGCAGCTCGTTGAAGACCGGCACTTCGCGCTGGCCGTTGAACCGCTGGCCGGTGGAGGCGCCGTCGTGCAGCACGATGTCGCCGAAACGATGGCCGCTTTCGGGCAGCGGCACGTTAAGCAACTGGGCGCGCACTGGGTCGATGCGGCGCATGAACACGGTCTCGCCGCCCTGCCAGGGGTGCAGGCGCACCACGGCCACGCCGTAGTCACCCTCGATGGGGCCCTGCTCGCCTGGCACCTGGATGCCGCAGGCCTTCCACAGCCTGCGCGCCGTGGTCCAGTCGGACAGCGCCGTGGCCGCGATGGCGCCATTCCAGAGGCTGGCTTCATCGTCTTCGCCGGCCAGTGCAATGGCGCGCAGGTTGTGGTCCAGCGATGGCTGCCAATCGCGCTGGTACTTGCGCGCCAAGCCCAGCATGTAGTGGTAGTGGCGGTTGTCCGGCATGTGGGCTGCCAGCGCCTCGAAGGCCTGGGCGGCCTCGGCCAGCGCGCCGCGTTCCATGTCGGCATAGGCCTGGTCGTGCAGGGCTTCGAATTCGTCGGGTGTGGAGGAAGTCACGGTGCTGCGATGGGGCAATGCTGGACAGTGCCAGGCGGCTATCGCACGCCGGGCGACGAGCTGCCCATGTCGACTTTCAGGTCCGGGAAGGAACTGACCATCTGGACCTTGAAGTCGGGGAAGGAGGTGACGATCTTCCACTCCCCGCAACTGTCTGCAAAGGAGTCCACCACCTTGACCTTGAGGTCCGGGAAAGAGCTGGTGGCCTGGACCTTGATGTCGGGAAAGGAGTGCACGATCTGGACCTTGCCGTAGAGGCGGATGCCTTTGTAGGTGCAGTTTTTCTTGTCGAAGTCTGCGGCGTGAACGAAGGCCGGCAGTGCGAGACAGGCGAGGACAAGGCTGAAACGCGGCAGAAGTGGCATATGCGACAAGGGAGTGGGTCTTGAGAAACAAGCCAGGCCATGGCTTGCGGCCGCCCGCATACTAGCAGGCCGACCACCCCTGCGAATGACGTCCCGCACATGCCGTCCATCCGTCCTCTGCGCCCCCTGCTGTTGCTGTTTCTGGCGATCTCGGTCGAGGCGCTGGCGCAAGCGCCATCTCCCGAACCTGTCACCGCCGATGCTTCCGTTTGCAGGCACCGGGCCGACACCGCCTGCCTGCAATCCTTCAACCTGCCGGGCGATGCGGGGCGCATGCGCTACTACGCATCGCAGGCGCCGGGGGCCAGCAACGGCGCCATGCCCCGGTCCGCGCTGGTGGTGATGCACGGACACCCGCGCGATGCCAACCGCAGCTTCGAGGCCGGCCTGCGGGCCGCCGAAGGCGCGCAGCGGCTGCAGGACACCCTGGTCATCGCCCCGCTGTACCAGGTGCCCGAGGACCAGGCTGCGCATTGCCACAGCCGTGGCGTGCCCGCAGCCGGGAGCGCAGACGCGGTATGGACCTGCGCGGGCTGGCTGGCCGGCGAGCCCTCGCTGGGGCCGCATCCGATAGGTTCTTTCGCCGCGCTGGATGCGCTGGTGGCCGAGCTCGTGCAGCGCTGGCCC
>NZ_JAELTK010000070.1:0-33939 GCF_016428765.1 Delftia sp. ASV31 | reverse complement strand
CCCCCCCCCCCCCCCCCCCCCCCCCCCCCCCCCCCCCCCCCCCCCCCCCCCTTTTAGATGTGTATAAGAGACAGTGCCCTGACTGACCTGCTGGAGAACCTGAGAGATATCTGACGAGCCGTAGTGCAATGATGCTGCACTGAACGATTGTGTTTATTCCGTTGATGGTGCCAAATCATGTTTTCCAATACGAATCACAGAAAAGATTTGAATATATCCGTACTGCTGGCCGATGATCATCCTGGAATCATCTCAGGCATCCGGCATGAGCTGTCTTCCGAGCTGGAAATCCTGTTGAAAGCCAGTGTTTCAAATTCAACCGATCTGGTAAAAAAATTGGATGAGGGTGGCTTTGACGTGCTTGTGTCGGATTACTCCATGCCTACGGGTCAATACGGAGATGGCTTGAATCTGTTTGGCTACATATCCAGAAGATTTCCTAACCTGGGTTTGGTGGTTCTGACCATGCTGGACAATTCGGCCATTCTCCAGGCGCTGGGCAAGGTATCGAACATCAGCATCGTGAGCAAGGCGGACCCGGTGCTGCATCTGGTTCCAGCCATTCATGCCGCCTATACAGGAGGGACATACTTCTCTCCCGCCATTTCCGAGCGACTGGAAAAAATGAATGCGGGTGTCATGGGCGGCGAAGGAAAATCACCGGGGGTGCTCAGTCCCAAGGAATCGGAGGTGGTAAGGCTTTATGCGGCCGGTTTGCGTATCGACGAGATCGCGGCCAAGCTGAACAGAAGCAAGAAAACCATCAGTACCCAGAAAGTCAAGGCCATGCACAAGCTTGGAATTGAACGGGACATTGATCTGATGAAGTATGCCCTTGAGTGCGGATGGGTGACCTCATCGAGATCTCAATGACGGCCGGTTTTTTATCTGTCGTTCGAGATCCGGATTTCTTCCAGGAGCTGGTCAAGCTGCGATGCCAGCGCCAGAAGCGAATGCGCATGGTGCATCAGTCCATCATGGTTGATGCCGTTTTCCAGCCCGGCGCAGCGTATTGACAGCTCAGTCAGGTCAAAAAATCGCAGTGAACCGGAAAGATTGTGCAGCTCTCTTTGCACATCCTTGCGATTCTTGCTGGATTTGATGATCGCCAGCGACGAGCGTGCAGACTCCAGAAAGGCCGTTCTGATGGGGGCCGGGATCTGTTGAAAATGGGCGACCTCATCGGTAGAAGAAATGCGGCCGCTGTTGGCAGGCCGGGGCTGGACGGCCAGTTGCAGTGCATCAAAGAGGCCCTGCAGCGAACGCCAGGAGACTTCGATGATGCGGGCGTTGATCACCTTGGGTTTCAGGGGGTGATCAGCCTCGCATTCGATGATGCTTGCAGCTCCTGCCACCAGGCGGTTTTCATCCTTGGGATTCCAGGACGTTTTCGGTCCGCAAAGCACAACAACCTGGAACTTCTGCAGGCGATCCTGGCGGATGGCCGTGGGATGGTGGCAGGCCGTGGTCGCCAGGCCCCAACTTTTGAGGTGCGGGAGCAGATGGGCGTGCAGTTCATCGGATGACGAGATGAACAAAACCTGCTCGCCTGAAAATGACAAAGCGGAGGAGGGGGGCTCTTCTGTGGCTGTTATCGATTCGGCGGCAGTCGAGATCTTTTCAGAACGGTATGGTGTGGGTGCACTGTCCAAGGTGGATGTCTGTTTTTTCATGGGTGGCCGAGTATCTGGAGCCGGCATCTGCAGTCAGTCACTCGCTGGAGGCTTCAGATCCGGCTGGAAGATTGGACCACGGCATCCATCCATGGTGCATGTTTAAGGACATGTCCATAGAGCATCCTTGTTTCACCTGCGTGGCGTCTGGCCTTGGAAGCCCAAGCCCGGACATTCAGGTGTGGCAGCAAGTGCCGCCAGAATGAAAAAAGCCTGCAGAGAACTGCAGGCTGTTTTCATGGAGGCGTTTATCCAGGCTTCAGATGGCGAACTGGGCGCGATCCTTGTCCTTGATCCAGGCGGGGGGCTTGCCACGGCCGGTCCAGGTGTCACCGGTTTCGGGATTGCGGAACTTGGGGGCCACGGTGGAGGGGGCGCGGCGTGCCGTGAAGATGTCGTCGGCAGTCAGGCCGTAATCCTGAACCAGGCCGCGAATCTTGGCGATCACATCACTGACTTCTTGTTTGCGTGCTGCCTGGATCTGGGCCTCGAGTGCCTCGCGCTGTGCCAGAAGTTCTTTGTATGTGGTGTTCACGGTAGTTTGCCTTTCATGGATTGAAGCGCAAATATTAACGGTTTTTTAAGAACAAGTTTGCATGCTTTCGATCATTTTCTCCTATGACTGCCATTGGCTGTCCTGACCGTGTTCAAAATGATCGGTCCACGCCAGGTAAAGGCCATGTAAAGAGCCGGCAGTTATGGGGCGCTGTATGTTCCGGAGCCCTTCAAAATCCTGTACGCGCTCGCTTTCAGGTTTGAAGCGCTGTAGTTCACAGAGGTGAGTGATCGGCTGCGAAGGAGTTTGGCTTATTGAAGGGGATGTGAAAGGCGATGCCGTGATCAAACTGCACCGCACATTGGAAATTCTTGAAGTCCAGTCTGTACGCTGCTTTCCAACGGCTTTTTGCGTGGGGTTGGGGGAGGGTGGCGAGCGGACTGCAAGCGAAAGATGAGGGTGTTGGTGGTCCCGTGACATCCTTCGCGAAAGACATGTGTTTTTGCCTACAAAACTGTTTATTCATACAGTATGATGCGGCCATGAGCATCGATCAGATCGCCTTCGCACTCCCCGCAGTCCTTGCCGTCTGGCTGTCGCAGTCCCGTTCCGTTGCCCTGCGGCGGTGGGCCTGCCTTCTCGGCCTGGGATGCATGCCTTATTGGATATATGTGGCTCTGTTGGCCGGGCAGTGGGGCATGTTGGCCTTGGCAGGCGCCTTTGCGCTGGGCTGGCTCAAGGGGCTTTGGGTGCACTGGCTGGCACCTCGTCGGCGTGAGGCCGTGGGCTCGGGCCTGGGCACCATCCAGATCACGCCGGGCACCCGTTGACGGCTGGGCCGCTGGTCCGCGCCTTGTGTTCATCGATGCTGCAGGCGGGCGCGTGTTTTACGGGTGCTGTGCATGGCGTGCTCGGGAATTTCAAGCGTTCTCACTGGAATTTGATGCAGATAAAAGCCGAGTGTTTTGCTTGGTTGGTGTGATGGCCGTGCCGATGCGCCGGCTGCCAGGGTGGCCTGCTGTCTTTATGCCCAGCCGTGCATGGCTGCAAGACTGGGCCGGGGCTGTGATGCAAGGATTTCTGCCCTTTGTGCACTGTGGTGGTGCACATCTTTCGGGTCTTGGTGCAGGTTTCCGGATCGGCAGGTAGCGCTGTGTTTTTGCGGATATTTCCGATTTGTATGGTAAGTTATGTGAGCAAAAAGCCACGGAGTTTTCGGGTCTGTGCAGGTCCTTGTATGGACGCCAGCTGGCAGTGATGGGCAAGTCCGAGGCATAGAATCGTTTGCATACAACAGGCAGTCATCTATCAGAGTTGCCTCTAAAAACCACGTGAAAACAGCCCACCCCGCTGGCGGTGGGCTTTCTTTTTCGGGCTTGGCCGCGGCGAGCCCGTCGCCTGATTTTTCAGTGCGCACCTATGGTTTGCACCTGTTGTCAACCACAAGGTTTGCACACGATGAAATTCACTCTCAACCAACAAGAGGTCGAGATCCAGGGCGTCAGCCCTGAGACGCCGCTGCTTTATGTGCTGCGCAACGACATGCAGCTCAACGGTCCCAAGTTCGGCTGCGGCCTGGGCGAATGCGGCGCATGCGCCGTGCTGATCGACGGCAAGGTGGCCCGCTCCTGCTCCGTTCCCGTGAGCGTGGTCCAGGGCATGAAGGTCACGACGCTGGAAGGCCTGTCCCAGGATGCGACCCAGGCCGAGCACGCCCGCGTGGCGCGTGACTGGGAGGCCGCCCATCCGGCCGCCGTGCCGGGCATGCCTGCCGGCAAGCCGGCAGCCGATGCACAGGGCAAGGCCGTCTACCGACTGCACCCTGTGCAGCAGGCTTTCATTGACGAGCAGGCCGCCCAGTGCGGCTACTGCACCAACGGCATGGTCATGGCCCTGGTGGCCTTGTTCGACCACAAGCCCACGGCCACCGACGAGGAAGTCACCCAGGCCCTGTCCGGCCACCTGTGCCGCTGCGGCACGCATGTGGAAATCATGCGTGCGGCTGCTCGCGCACGCGTGCTGATCGCCCAGGGAGGTGCAGTATGAGTGCATCCAACCCCCTTCAACTGACGCGCCGCAACCTGCTCAAGCTGGGCGGCATGGTCATGGTCAGCTCGGTGGCGGCCGCTGGCCTGGTGGCTGAAAGCACGGGTACGGCGCCCGCCGTGGCCGGCGCCTTCCCCATTCCCCCCATCGACCGGGTGAGCAGCTTCATCGCCATTGGGGCGGACGGCAGCGTCACGGCCTACCACGGCCACGTGGACCTGGGCACGGGCATCCGTACCTCGCTGGCGCAGCTGGTGGCCGATGAGCTCGATGTGGAGTTCGAACGCATCACCATGGTGCTGGGCCACACGGGCCGCACGCCCAACCAGGGCCCGACCATTGCCAGCAACACCATCCAGGTGGATGCCATCCCCATGCGCAAGGCCGCCGCGCAGGTGCGCCAGCTGCTGCTGGGCCTGGCTGCCGAGAAGCTGCAGCAGCCCGTGTCCGCACTGACCACGTCCAAGGGCGCGGTGGTGGCCAAGGGCGGCCGGCGCATCGGCTACGGCGAACTGGCCCAGGGCCAGGACCTGAACATTGCGCTGGACAAGGAAGTGCCGCTGCGCACCGGCGGTTTCAACTACATCGGCAAGTCCGTGCAGCGCGTGGACATTCCGGCCAAGGTGCTGGGCGCGCTGGCCTATGTGCACGATGTGCGCGTGCCCGGCATGCTGCACGGCCGCGTGGTGCGCCCGCCCTATGGCGGTGCCGATGCGTCGGCGCCGCTGGGCAGCAGCCTGATTTCGGTGAACGAGCAGTCGGTCGCTCATCTGCCGGGCATCGTCAAGGTGGTTGTGCAGGGCGATTTCGTGGGCATCGTGGCCGAGCGCGAAGAGCAGGCCATTGCCGCCATGCGCCAGCTGGAGGTGAAGTGGAAGGACTGGGCCGGCGTGCCCGACCTGTCGCTGAACGCCATGCACGACACCCTGGTCAAGCACGAGAAGACCGACCGCATGCTGCGCGAGGACGCGGGCATTGACGAGGCCTTCTCGGGCGCCAAGAAGGTGATCGAGGCCGACTACGTCTGGCCCTACCACCTGCATGCCTCCATCGGCCCGTCCTGCGCCGTGGCCGAGGTGTCCGCCAGCCAGATCCAGGTCTGGACCGGATCGCAGAACCCGCACGACGTGCGCAAGGACATCGCCACGCTGACCGGCATGGCGGCCGACCAGATCAATGTGACGCGCCTGGAAGCCTCGGGCTGCTACGGCCGCAATTGCGCGGACGACGTGGCATCCGACGCCGTGCTGCTGTCGCAGGCCGTGGGCCGCCCGGTGCGCGTGCAGCTGATGCGCGAGCAGGAAGCCGCCTGGGAGCCCAAGGGCACGGGCCAGCTGATCCGCGTGCGCGGCGGCCTGGACGAGAACCATGCCGTGCTGGGCTACGAGCTCAAGACCTGCTACCCGTCCAACGACGCGGCGGCCCTGGCCCTGATCCTGACGGGCAAGGTGCCCAACAAGCCCAAGGTGCTGCAGATGGGCGACCGTACGGCCATCCCGCAGTACGAGTACCCCAAGATGCGCGTGGTCTCGCAGGATGCGGCGCCCATCGTGCGCGCTTCGTGGATGCGCGGCGTCTCGGCCCTGCCCAACGTCTTTGCCCATGAGTGCTGGATCGACGAATGCGCCTACCTGGCCGGTGAAGACCCGCTGGCCTACCGCCTGCGCTACCTGAAGGACCCGCGCGCCGTGGCGCTGACGCACGCTGCGCACAAGCAGGCCGGCTGGCAGGATGGCCCGGCCCACCGCAACCCCGCGCCGGCCGACCAGCGTCTGGTCAAGGGCCGCGGCTTTGCCTATGCCCGCTACTACCACAGCAAGTTCCCTGGCTACGGCGCGGCCTGGGCCACCTGGATCTGCGACGTGACCGTGGACCGCGAGACCGGCGTGATCAAGGTGGACAAGGTCTTCGTGGCCCATGACTGCGGCGAGATGGTCAACCCGGCCGGCGTGCGCCACCAGGTGCACGGCAACATCATCCAGTCCACCAGCCGCGTGCTCAAGGAGTACGTGACCTTCGACAGCAAGGGCGTGACCTCGCTGGACTGGGGCGGCTACCCCATCCTGCGCTTTGACGAGCTGCCCGAGATCGACGTGCAACTGGTCGAGCGCCCGGGCGAAGACCCCATGGGCGCGGGCGAATCGGCCTCCGTGCCCAGCGCCGCCGCTGTCTCCAACGCCGTGTTCGACGCCACCGGCGTGCGCCTGCGCGAAGTGCCGTTCACCCCGGCACGCGTGCTGGCCGCACTCAAGGCACAGGCTGCCGATGCAGCCCCGGCCGGCAAGGCACAGAACTGAGAGCGGAGGACCGGAACATGCACACACTCAAGAAAATCACCCTCGGCGTGGTCGGCCTAGCCGCCGTGGCCGGCGCCGCCTTCTGGCTGGCCACGGGCCGCAGCGAAATCGCGCCCCTGCAGCAGATCCCGGTGCAGGAATTCAGCCAGCAGCAGATCGACCAGGGGCGCCGCCTGGCGCACATGGGCGACTGCGCGGTCTGCCACACGGCACCGGGCGGCCAGCGCAACGCAGGCGGCCTGGCCATGCCCAGCCCCTTCGGCACCATCTACTCGACCAACATCACGCCGGATGCCGAAACCGGCATCGGCCGCTGGTCGTACGAGGCCTTCGAGCGCGCCATGCGCCATGGCGTGGACCGCGAGGGCAACTACCTGTACCCCGCCTTCCCGTACACGGCATTCACCCGCGTGACCGATGAGGACATGAAGGCGCTGTACGCCTTCCTGATGACCGAGCCGGCTGTCTCCAACGAGGCACCCAAGACCGCGCTGAACTTCCCGTTCAACGTGCGCCGCGGCCTGGCCCTGTGGAATGCGCTGTACCTGGAGCCGGGCGAGCAGCCCGCGCCCGCCAACCAGTCGGGCGAGTGGATTCGCGGCGCCTACCTGGTCGAAGGCCTGGGCCACTGCGCCGCCTGTCACTCGCCGCGCAACCAGTTCGGCGCCGAGAAAAAGGGTGCCGACCATCTGGCCGGCGCCTTCATCGACGGCTGGGATGCGCCCGCGCTCAACGACAAGGCCGTGGCTCCGCTGCCCTGGACGCGAGAAGATCTGGTCCGCTACATGCAGACCGGCTTCTCGGAGCGCCACGGCGTGGCCGCCGGCCCCATGGCGCCCGTGATCGAAGGCCTGTCCCACCAGTCGGCCGAGGACATCAACGCCATGGCCACCTACCTGATGTCGTACCGCAAGCCCGTGGCAGACGCCGCTGGCGCAGGGGACGCCCAGGCCCTGGTGAAGGAAAAGACCGAGGTTGCCAAGCTGCCGGTCGACGCCCAGGGCTACCGCCTGTACCAGGGCGCCTGCATGGCCTGCCACCGCGCCGATCCCAGCGGCGTGCTGGCCGGCAGCAACTTCGGCGTGCGTCCCCAGCTGTCGCTGAACACCAACCTGTACAGCGACTCGCCGACCAACGCCATCCATGTGGTGCTCAACGGCATCACGCAACCGGCGCGCCCGCAGCTGGGCACCATGCCCGCCTTCCGCCACAACCTCAGCGACGATCAGATCGCCACGCTGCTCAACACCATGCGCAGCCAGTACGGCCTGCAGCCCTGGGCCGGCCTGAGCGACAAGGTCAAGGCCCTGCGCGAGGAAACACGCCCCGGCAAGGTGGCGGCGCACTGAGCCTGCGCTGCGTCATCTGCGCAGCCTGTGCGCTGCGCTAGGATGGCAAGGGACCGCTGTGCCCACAGCGGTCCCTTTTTTTATGGTGACCCGCAAGATGACAAGCCACATACCCGATTTCCCCCTGCTGATCGGCGCCAACCGCCAATGGCTGGATGCACGTGCCCAGGCGCTGGATGCCGGCAACGGCGAGGCCACGGCCGCCGTCGTGCCCTATCTGGCCGAAGCCGGGCTGCTGGGCCACGGCTTGGCTGATGCCTTGGGCGGGCAGGGCGGCCGCGCCGGCGATGCCATCGAGGCGATTGCCCAGGTGGCCGCGCACTCCATGTCCGCCGCCTTTGCCTTCTGGGGCCAGCGTGTGCTGATCGAGATGCTGGCGAACACCGGCAATGCGGCCCTGCGCGAGCGCTGGCTGCCCGCGCTGCTGGCGGGCGAGGCGGCCGGTGCCTCGGGGCTGTCCAACATCATGAAATTCCTCAGCGGGCTGGAGGCTCTCAACATCCGCGCCACGGCCCGGGAAGGCGGCGGCTGGCTGCTCAACGGCAGCGTGCCCTGGTGCACCAACCTGCGCGGCCCCCGCTTTCTGGCCGCCATTGCCGTGGCGCGTGACGACGGCGCGCCGCCCATGATCGTGGCCCTGCCGTCCGATCGTCCCGGCCTGGAGCGCTCGCCGGATCTGGAGCTGATTGCCCTGCGCGGCACCAACACCGCCGCCTTGCAACTCAAGGACGTGGCCATCACCGAAGACGATCTGCTGGCCGAGCGCGCCGGCGGATTCCTGCCGCGTGTGCGCCCGGCCTTCCTGGGCATGCAATGCGGCCTGTCCATCGGCCTGGCGCGCGCGGCCTGTGCGCAGGCCGCCTCGCGCATGGGGCAGGGCGGGCATGTGCTGCAGCAGCCGCTGGACGATACCCGCAGCCATCTGGAGCAGGCGGTGACGGCACTCAAGGCCGGTGTCGAGGCCGGCGATTTCGTGGAGGCGCCCGAGCGGCTTTTCGCGCTGCGCCTGGCCCTGCACGACTGCGTGCAGCAGGCCATGCAGCTGGAGCTGCAGACGGCCGGCGGCCGTGCCTACAGCCTGGATGCGGACGATGGCTTTGCCCGCCGCTGGCGTGAATCGGCCTTCATCCCCATCGTCACGCCCAGCGTGATCCAGTTGCGCGCCGAGCTGCAAAAACTGCAAAAGCTCGGCGCCTGACGGCTCAGCCCGCCTTGGCTGCGGGCTGCAGCGCCGGCTCCAGCGCCGTGTCCAGCAGCAGCAAGGCGGTCTCCATCGCCGCCAGCAGCCGCTGGCGCGGCACGCCATCGCGGGCCTGCACCGATATGCCGTGCAGTTGCGTGGCATAGAAATCGCCCAGCGCCTGCACATCGGTGCCGGCGCGCAGCTCGCCTTCATCCAGCGCGCGCTGAAGGCGGTCGATCAGGGACTGCGTGCGCTGGCAGCGGTGCCCGGCCAGCCAGGCGGCGACTGCCTCATTTTCCTCGGCGCAATTGGTGGCGGCGGTGACCACCATGCAGCCCAGCGGATGGGCATCGTCCGTATAGGTGGCCACGGCATCGCGCAGCACGCGGGCCAGGGCGTCGCGCACGCGCGGCTCCTGGGCCATGGCGCGGTCGGCAAAGCCGCCGTCACCGGCCTCGTAGCGCTGCACGGCCTCGCGGAACAGGTCCTGCTTGCTGCCGAAGGCCGCATAGATGCGCGCTGACGCAATGCCCAGCGCCTGCACCAGGTCGGCCATGGACGTGCCCTCGTAGCCGCGCCGCCAGAACGCCAGCATGGCGCGCTCCAGCGCCTGGTCTCGGTCAAATTCCCTGGGTCTTCCGGCCATCTTCCTCATCCTTCTCAACAGTCAGGGCGGCATCTTAGCGGCGCCGTGATGCTGTCTTGCATCGGCTTCGCAAAAGCGGCCGCATTGGCGTGATACCATTCTTTGTCGATCAACAAACAATAGCTCAACGCAAGGAAAACACATGCAGACCATCAAGGGCCCAAGCCTTCATCTGGCGCAGTTCGCCGACAACAAGGCACCGTTCAATTCCCTGGAAGACATCGCACGCTGGGCGGCCGGCGTGGGCTTCAAGGGCCTGCAGATTCCCGCCTGGGACCAGCGCTTGTTCGACGTGGCCACGGCCGCCAGCAGCCAGACCTATTGCGACGATGTCAACGGCATGCTGGCCTCGCACGGCCTGGTGGCCAGCGAGCTGACCACGCACATCTTTGGCCAGCTCGTGGCCGTGCACCCGGCCTACGACGCCATGTGCGACAGCTTTGCGCCCGAGGCGCTGCGCGGCAATCCGGCCGCACGCACGGCCTGGGCGCTGGAGCAGCTCAAGCTGTCGGCCAGTGCATCGCGCCGCATGGGGCTGAGCGACATGGGCACGTTCTCGGGCTCGTTCGTCTGGCCCTATCTGTTCCCGTTCCCGCAGCGCCCGGCCGGCCTGATCGAAACCGCCTTCGAGGAGCTGGCGCGCCGCTGGCGCCCGATCCTCGACGCCTGCGACGAGCAGGGCGTGAACCTGTGCTACGAAATCCACCCCAGCGAAGACCTGCACGACGGCACCAGCTTCGAGCGCTTCCATGAACTGGTGGGCCAGCACGCGCGCTGCAAGATCCTGTTCGATCCCAGCCATTTCGTGCTGCAGCAGCTCAACTACCTCGACTACATCGACATCTACCGCGAGCACATCCGCATGTTCCATGTGAAGGATGCGGAGTTCCTGCCCAGCGGGCGCCAGGGCATCTACGGCGGCTATTCCTCGTGGCTGGAGCGGGCAGGGCGTTTCCGTTCGCTGGGCGACGGGCAGGTGGACTTCAAGGCCATCTTCTCCAAGTTCGCCCAGTACGACTACCAGGGCTGGGCCTCGCTGGAATGGGAGTGCTGCCTCAAGGACCAGGAAGACGGTGCGCGCGAAGGCGTGGACTTCATCAACCGCCACATCATCCGCGTCACCGACAAGATCTTTGACGACTTCGCCGGCGCCCCCGTGGACCAGCGCCAGATCAACGCCATGCTCGGCATCGCCTGAGCACGCCCGCAGCCAAAGAACCTCAAAAAGAAGCAAACAATGAACGCTTTCACATCGAACGCCCTGCGCAAGCAGGAAGACCAGGCCTGCGAGTTCTCGCACGACTACGTGCGCATCGACGGCCGCCGCATCCACTGCATCACGGCCGGGCAGGGCGCGCCCGTGCTGCTGATCCCGGGCTGGCCCCAGACCTGGTATGCCTGGCGCCACGTCATGCAGGCGCTGGCGGCGCAGGGCTTCCAGGCCATTGCCGTCGATCCGCCGGGCACGGGCTTTTCCGACCGGCCCGACACCGGCTACGACACGGGCTCCATCGCGCTGACCCTGCACCGCACCATGCTGGCGCTGGGCCATGAGCGCTACCAGGTCGCCGGCCACGACGTGGGCATGTGGGTGGCCTATGCGCTGGCCAGCGACCAGCCGCAGGCCGTGCAGTCCCTGGCGCTGACCGAGGCCGTGATCCCCGGCCTGGCGCCCGAGCCCAGCATCTTTGCGCCGCCAGAGCAGAACATCTTCCTGTGGCACTTTATGTTCAACCAGCTGGCCGACCTGCCCGAGACCCTGATCGCGGGGCGCGAGCGTGCCTACCTGGAATTCATGTTCAACCGCTGGTCGCTGCGGCGCGACCGCGTGGCCGTGGATGTCTATGTGGATGCCTATGCGGCGCCCGGTGGCCTGCGCGGCGGCTTTGCCTACTACCGCGCCATTCCCGAAACCATCCGCCAGAACCGCGAGCGAGCGCTGCGCCCGCTGGCCATGCCCGTGCTGGCCATTGGCGCCGAGCACGCCACGGCCGATGCGCCGCTGGCGACGCTGCGCGGCCATGCCGATGACCTGTCGGGCGTGATCGTGCCGGGCTGCGGCCACTTCATCATGGAGGAAGCCGCCGAGCCCTTCATCGCCGAGCTGCTGCCCTTCCTGCAAAGGACGCTGTGAGCATGGGCCTGGACGCTGACATTGCGCGCTATCTCGCCGAGCTGGCGCAGGCAACCCAGGCCGTGGCCCCGCCCACGCCGCCCACGCTGGCGGCGCTGCGCGAGGCCACCGACGCCGGGCTGCGCGCCCTGCACGGCCCGGCCGAGGCCATGGCCCGCACCGAAGACTTCACGCTGCCCGCGCGCGACGGGGCGCCGCTGCGCGTGCGCATCTACCGGCCGCTGGCCTCGGTCACACCCACGCCCCAGCCCGCCCTGGTCTTCGCCCACGGCGGCGGCTGGTGCCTGGGTTCGCTGGAGGTCTATGACAACCCCTGCCGCGCGCTGGCCATGGCAACGGGCGCCGTCGTGGTCTCGGTGGACTACCGGCTGGCGCCCGAGCACCGTTTTCCCGGGCCGCTGCATGACTTCTGCGATGCCATTGCCTGGACCTTTGAGCAGGCCGATGCGCTAGGGCTGGACAGCAGGCGCATCGGCGTGGCCGGAGACAGCGCGGGCGGCAACCTTGCGGCCGCCGCCTGCCTGCTGGCGCAGGAAAAGCAAGGCTGGGGAGCGGCGGGCGCACCGGCCATCGCCCACCAGCTGCTGCTGTACCCGGCCCTGGACGCGGCCATGGACTCGCCGTCGTTCCACCAGTTTGGAGAGGGTCACTACCTCACGCGTGCGGCCATGGAGTACTGCTATGGCGCGTACCTGGGCGATGCGGCACCGGGGCGGCAAGAACTTTTCTCTCCGCTGCGCGCGGAACACCTGGCAGGCCTGCCGCCTGCCACAGTGATCAGCTGCGAATACGACCCGCTGCGCGACGAGGCCGAAGCCTATGCGCAGCGGCTGGCGCAGGCCGGTGTGGCGGTGCAGGCCGTGCGCCTGCCCGGCATGGTGCACGCCTGCATGCACATGCTGGGGCTGGCGCCGGCATCACGCCGCCTGTTTGACGAAGCGGGTGCCGCCGTGCGCCAGGCTTTCGGCACGGCCATCGGCTGAGGGTTGCTGGCTGCAGGTCAGGCCTGTGCCAGGAACACGGCCACCAGCGCATTCGCATGGCCGTGCCCCATCTGGTGCTGGGCCTTGAGCCAGTCCACCAGTTCCATGTGCTTGCGGGTGTCCTGCTGTTGCAGCAGGTCCATCCAGTGCGCGATCGGCTGGCCGTAGGTCTTCTCGATGGAAGGGAAATACGAGGCCGGTCCCTTGACCTTGCTTGTCTCCGTCATGGCGCTTGTCCTTTTTCTGTGATGCGGGTGGCAGATTGTGCCGCTGGCGCTGTCCGGGCCGGCAGGCAGGCAGGGTCAGGTCAGGAACAGCACGTCCTTGTGCTGCGGCGCAGGTGGCAGCACCTCGCCGGTCAGCTCGCGCAGCGTGGCCTCGATCATCTGCGACATGGCGTCCAGCGCCAGGTCGTTGGGTGCCGTGCCGAAGGGCTCCTCCAGCTCGGCGCCCAGCGCCTCCAGCGCAAAGAAGGTGTAGGCGATGAAGGCCACGATCACCGGCGTCATGAAGCCGATGGAATCCACCAGGCCGAAGGGCAGCAGCAGGCAGTACAGGTAGATGGTGCGGTGGATGATCACCGCGTAGGTGAAGGGAATCGGCGTGCCCGCAATGCGCTCGCAGCCGCCCAGTGCCTCGCCCAGCTTGCACAGCGGCGCCTCCATGGCGGGCACCAGCACCGGCTGCAGGCTGCCATCGTGGCGGCGCGCCTGCAGCCATTCGCCGGCCATGAGCAGCAGCACGGCAGGCTTGAAGCGCGCCGTGGCAAGGCGTTCGCAGTCGGCGGGGGGCAGCAGGCGGCGCATGTCGGCCGCGGCATCGGTGCCGCGCAACTGGTGGCGCAGCGCATGCACGAAGGCCGCCAGCACCATGGCCAGGGCCGCAGCGTGCTGCGGCGCGTCCGTCAAGGTCCGGGCCTGGCGCACCAGGGTGCGCGTCTCGTTGAGCAGGGTGCCCCACAGCGTGCGCGCCTCCCAGTAGCGCGCATAGCTGGTGCTGTTGCGAAAGCCCAGGAAGATGGCCAGCGTCAGCCCGATCAGCGAAAACGGCACGAAGTTCAGCGGCACCTTCCACGCAAACAGCTGGCCGTGCAGTGCCGTGACCAGCACTGCGAACAAGGTGGCGGCCATCAGCTGGGGCAGGATGTCGGGCAGCACCGAGCCGCGCAGCACGAAGAGCATGCGCAGCCAGTGGGGGCGGGGCCGGATGATCATGAAAGCTTGTTCCGTGATGGAAAAGAGGGCGCAAGAGGGCGCAGCAGCCCCGCAACTCTAACCGCCCCGCGCAGTCAGTGCGCCACCTGTGCGCCACTTATGCGCCACCCTGCACGCGCTGGCTGCGGCTTCAAAGATCGCTGCCGTGGCTGTCGTGGTTGCCGTCTGGCTGGAGAAGGGCATGTGCCGTGACCGCCGCTGCCTGCTCCGCCTGCCATGCCGTGCGCATGGAAGAGGGCGACACCGTTGCGCGCGGGGATGGCTGGCTGGTGATGGTGCCCAGGCTGATGAAGCCGGCCAGGTGCTCGCCCTCGCGCAAACCCAGCGCTGAATGCAGGGCCGGGTCAAAACAGCGCTCGCCACTGAGCACGATGGCACCAAAGCCCAAATGGTGGGCGGCGTTGAGGAAGTTGCCCAGGGCCGCGCCCGCAGCCAGCCATTGCTCACGCACCGGCACGCGCGAGCGCGGCCGGGGCGAGATGATGAAGGCGATCAGCGCCGGAGCGCGCGTTGCATGCTCGCGCGCACGGCGGATATCGTCGGCCGGGGCCAGCGGGTCGCGGCGCAGTTTTTCCTGCTCGAACAGGCTGGCCAAGGCCTCGCGCTGGTGGGCGGGAAACTCCAGAACCCGCCAGGGGTGCAAGGCACCGTGGTCCGGAGCGCATAGCGCCGCCTCGATCATCAGGTCCATGTCGCCGCTGTCCGGGCCCGGCATGGCCAGCCGCCTGGGCGAGACGGAGCGCCGCGCCAGCAGGGGCGCCAGGCCTGCCCGCTTGCGCGTGTCGGCAAAGCAGTGCTTGAGTGCATCCACCGCCTGGGCGAACTGCCGTGCCCAGGCCAGCACCTGTTCGCCCTCCGGCGTGAACCCCTGGAAGGGCCGGCCCGCACGCACCAGCGCGTGGCCGAACTCCGCCTCGGCCGAGCGTATGGCCTGGGCCAGCGCGTTGTCGGAGATGCCGCAGGCCTGCGCTGCGCGCGCCCAGTCACGCTCGCGGTCCAGGGCCAGCAGATGGGGGATGTATTTTTGCGTCAAGTCGGTTCTCCAGCGCTGGCCCGTGCTCCGTGTATGGCATCGTTATATCTGAAAGAATACAATGAAATACGTCATGCCAGCTTGAACCGGCGGCGGGCTGCGGTGGGCAGGCCCGGGGGGGCGCACGCGTGTGACAGGTGCATGGTGCCCTTGCCGAACTGCGGGATTGAACCGATTGCGCAGGCACCGGCACTACAATCTCCGGCCATGTTGCATGCCATCCGGAGCCTATCCATGCGGAGCGCCTTGCTGCTGCTCATCATGGTGGCGCAGCTGCTGATACCGCTGCTGCACAGCCATTTCGGCACTCCGAACCAGGCCGGCCTGCACATCCACGCGGCGCCGTCGCGGGTGGCCGACTCGCATTTCCACCTGTTCGTGGCCCACGGCTCCTTCACCGATGTGGATGAAGACCATGTCGAGCCTTTCGAGGTCGATGTGCAGGACGCCATACAGCCGCTGGACCTGTTGCCCATGCCCTTGCTGGCCGTGGTCGGCCTGGTCTTGCTCACCCTGGGCCTGCGTGCCGCGCGCATGCGCTGCATTGCGCCCCGGCCCGCCCTGCCGCTGCAGCCCATGCGCCTGAGTCCGCGCTGGCGCGGGCGCGTGATACGGCCTTCTCCCGCCCAGGCACCACCCCTGGCTTCCTGACCTCCCCGGCCTGGTCCACAGGCCCGCCTCAGTCCTTCTTCGCCCGCGCGCCGCGAACCGCCTGCGCGTGGACGGCGTTCGTCTTTTTTCCCGGAGTCAGGAATGATGTTTTCCCCATGGCTGCTGGCCAGCGCACTTGCGCTGCCAGCCGTCGGCATGGCCGCCCAGGCCCAGGCCGCACCCGCAAGCCCGTCCAATCCCCCGTCCGCACCCACATCCGGATCTGCATCCACGCCCACATCCGTTGCCTTGTCCGCCGAACAGGCACAGGCGCTGGGCGTGCGTTTCGAACCCATTCAGGCGGCACAGCGCATCGAGGTCTCGGCCCACGCGCGCGTCGTGCTGCGGCCCGATGCCCAGGCCGTGGTGGCCGCCCCCTATGCGGGCGCGGTGCCGCGCGTGCTCGTGGCCCTGGGCCAGACGGTGCGCACCGGCCAGCCGGTGGCGGTGTTCACCAGCCCGCAGCTGTATGAGGCGCGGCGCGCGCTGCTGGAGGCCGAGTCCCAGTCGCGCCTGGCACGCCAGGCCCTGGCGCGCGACCAGGCACTGCATGAGGACGGCATCATCGCCGCCAGCCGCTGGCAGGCCACGCAGGCCCGCGCCGCCGAGGCCGCGGCCATGGCCCAGGCGCGGCGCGCCGAACTGGCCGCCAGCGGCCTGCAGTTCGTGGGCAACGAGGTGCACCTGGTGGCGCCCCGCGCGGGCCTGGTGACCGAGGTGCTGGCGGTGCCGGGCGCGCGCGTGGAGGCCTCGGCGCCGCTGCTGCGCGTGGCCGACCCCAAGGCGCTGGAACTGGACCTGCTGCTGGGCCGCGAGGTGCCGCTGCCCGGCGTGGGCGACCGCGTTCAGGTGGCGGCGCGCGGTGCGCAGGGCAAGGTGGCCGGAATGGCCCCGGTCGGTGACGGATCGGCCGGCATGCGGGTGCGCGTTGCGCTGGAACGCGCTGGCGACCTGCGCGTGGGCGAAAGCGTGACCGCGTCGCTGGCCCTGGCCGGTGCGGACGCCGGGCCTTCCGGTGGATCTGCCGGTGGCTCTGGCGGTGCACGCCTGCGCGTGCCCGCTGCGGCGCTGGCGCATTGGAACAACCGCACCGGCGTCTTTGTCGCCACCGGGCAGGGGGCGCGCTTCATGCCGCTGTCCGTGGAGGCCAGCGACGAGGCCACGGCCGTGGTGCGCGGCATGCTGCCGCCCAAGGCACGCATTGCCGTGACGGGCATTGCCGCGCTCAAGGGCCTGCTGGGCGGGGGTGAGTGATGCTGGCGCGCCTCATCGATTTTTCGCTGCGCCAGCGCGCGATGGTGCTGATGGCCGCCTGCGCGCTGGCCCTGGCCGGTGCCTGGGCCTATGTGCACCTGCCCATCGATGCCTTCCCCGACATCTCGCCCACCCAGGTCAAGGTGATCCTGAAGGTGCCCGGCATGACGCCCGAGGAGGTGGAGCAGCGCGTCTCCACGCCCGTCGAGCAGGAATTGCTGGGCCTGCCGCACAAGACCATGGTGCGCTCGGTGTCCAAGTACGGCATCAGCGACGTGACCGTGGATTTCAGCGAGGGCACGGACGTGTACTGGGCGCGCCAGCAGGTGTCCGAGCGGCTGGCCGGCCTGCAGCGCGAGCTGCCCGCCACGGCCGAAGGCGGGCTTGCCCCCATCACCACGCCGCTGGGCGAGATGTTCATGTTCACCATCGACGGTGAACAATGGTCTCTGGCCGAGCGCCGCCATGTGCTGGACTGGGTGATTCGCCCTGCGCTGCGCACCGTGGCCGGCGTGGCCGACGTGAATGCCCTGGGCGGCATGGTGCGCGGCTACGAGGTGATCCCCGACCCCGCCCGGCTGCGGGCGCGCGGCGTGACGCTGGACCAGCTGCGCCAGGCGCTGGAGGCCAACAACCGCAACGACGGCGCAGGCCGGCTGGACCGCGGGGAAGAGCACTGGGTGGTGCGCGTGGAAGGCGGCGTGCGCGGGCTGGACGACCTGCGCGCCATTGTCGTGGCGCCCGCCCATGAGGGGCGCGTTGCCGCCACCGTGGGCGATGTGGCCACCGTGCGCCTGGGCGAAGCCACGCGCAACGGCGCCGTCAGCCGGGACGGACGTGGCGAAGCCGTGCAGGGCCTGGTGCTGGGACTGCGCGGGGTGGATGCGCGCAGCCTGGTGGACGCCGTGCAGGCGCGGCTGGACGAACTGGCTCCCCGGCTGCCCAAGGGCATGAGCACCCAGGTCTTCTACAACCGGGGCGACCTGGTCTCGCGCGCGGCGGGCACCGTGGTGCGCGCCCTGGTCGAGGCCAGCGTGCTGGTGCTGGTCACGCTCTACCTGTTCCTGGGCGGGCTGCGGGCGGCCCTGGTGGTGGCGGCCACGCTGCCGCTGTCCATGCTGGCCACCTTCCTGCTGATGCGCCATGCGGGCCTGACGGCCAACCTGATGAGCCTGGGCGGCCTGGCCATCGCCCTGGGCATGCTGGTGGATGCTGCGGTGGTGGTGGTGGAGAACATAGAGACCGCGCTGGCGAATGAGTCTGCGGGCGCAACGGCCATCGAAACGGCAGGCAGCTCCCCGCCGCAGGACCGGGCCGTGCTGATCCGCCAGGCGGTCTCGGCGGTCTCCGTGCCCATGCTGGCCGGCGTGTCCATCATCGCCATCGTGTTCCTGCCGCTGCTCACGCTGCAGGGGCTGGAGGGCAAGCTGTTCGCGCCCGTGGCGCTGACCATCGTGCTGGCGCTGGGGGCCTCGGTGCTCATCGCCTTCACCGTGGTGCCTGCGCTGGCCTCGCTGCTGCTGCGCTCGCATGGCGGCGATGAACCCTGGCTGATGCGGCGCGTGGCCCGGGGCTTCGAGCGGATGCAGCGCTGGAGCCTGGCCCACCGGCCTGCGGTCTTCGGCATTGCCGGGGCATCGCTGGCCGGGGCGGCCGTGCTCTACCTGTCCGTGGGCAAGACCTTCATGCCCACCATGGATGAGGGCGACATGATCGTGCAGCTGCAAAAGACGCCCTCCATCTCGCTGGCCGCTTCGCTGGACATGGACGGGCGCGTGCAGCGCGCGCTGTTGGAGCAGGTGCCCGAGATCCGCTCCATCGTCGCGCGCACGGGCTCGGACGATCTGGGCCTGGACCCCATGGGCCTGAACGAGACCGATACCTTCCTGGTGCTGCGCCCGCGCGACGAGTGGCGCGGCAGCAAGGAAGACATCGCCGAGGCCATACGCCACGTCATGCAGGGCTTTCCGGGGCTCATCTACGGCTTCACCCAGCCCATAGAAATGCGTGTCTCCGAAATGCTGACCGGCACGCGCGGCGACGTGGCCATCAAGATCTTCGATCCCGACCTGGCGCGGCTGGACACAGCCGCCCAGGCCGTGGCCGCGCGCATGCGCGCGGTGGCCGGGGCCTCCGAAGTCATCGCGCCCAGCAACAGCGGCGTGCAATACCTGCAGGTGGCGCTCAACCGCGCGGCGCTGGGCCAGTCCGGGCTCAGCGGCGATGGCCTGCAGGCGCAACTGCGCGCCCTGGTGGAAGGCGAGCGCATTGGCATCGTGCCCGAAGGCGTGGCGCGCACGCCGCTCATCCTGCGCGGCGGCACGGCGCTGCGCCAGTCGCCCGAAGGCCTGGCCGGGCTGCTGGTGACGGCGGCGGACGGCAGCAACTGGCCATTGACCTCCCTGGCCACGCTGGCGGCCCGCGACGGCCCCGTGCGCGTGGACCACGAAAACGGCGCACGCTTCGCCGTGGTGCAGGTCAACGTCGAAGGGCGCGACCTGGCCAGCTTTGTGCGAGATGCCCAGGCGGCCGTCGCCGGTGATGCCGTCCTCAAGGACATGCGCATCGTCTGGGGCGGCCAGTTCGAGAACCAGCAGCGCGCCGCCGCACGGCTGGCGCTGGTGGTGCCGCTGGCGCTGGGCGCCATCTTCGTGCTGCTGGTGCTGACCTTCCGCTCGCCCAGGCAGGCGCTGCTGGTCATTGCCAACATCCCGTTCGCGCTGGTGGGCGGCATGGCGGCGCTGAGTGCGGCGGGCGAGTACCTGTCGGTGCCTGCCTCCGTGGGCTTCATCGCGCTGCTGGGCATTGCGGTGCTCAACGGCGTGGTCCTGGTATCGCACTTCAACAACCTGCTGGCTGCGGGCCAGCCCCTGTCCCAGGTGGTGCGGCACGGCGTGCGCGACCGGCTGCGGCCCGTGCTGATGACGGCCTGCATCACCGCGCTGGGCATGGTGCCGCTGCTGCTGGCCAGCGGGCCGGGCTCGGAGATCCAGCGGCCGCTGGCCATCGTGGTGGCGGGCGGGCTGGTCAGCTCCACGGCGCTGACCCTGCTTCTGCTGCCTTTGCTGTTCGAACGCTTCGGCCTGCCGCGGCGTGAGCGGGAGGCCCGGTCATGAGCACCACCCACACCACCACCTCTCCCCACTGCAGGGCGCAAGGCCTTGCCGGACTCTCTTTCAGGAACATGCCCATGAAACCCCTGCTGCATGCCTGGGCCGCTGCCTTGCTATGTGCCTGCGCTGTCCAGGCCCAGGCCCAAAGCCATCTGCCGCCCGAGGCCGCCGTGCGCGAGGCCGTGGCCCGCTCTCCTGCCGTGCAGGCTGCCGACGCCGCGCAACGCGGCGCTGCGGCGCGCGCCCAGGCCCTGCGCGCCGGCCCGCATGAAACCGTGGTGCGCGCCAGCGGCCAGCGCCGCTGGGTGCACGACGGCTCGGGCCAGCGCTTTGCCGAGGGGCAGATCGCCGTCGAGCGCCCCCTGCGCCTGGGTGGCAAGGCCGAGTCCGATGCGCAGCTTGCCGAAGCGACCCAGGCCGCATCGCGCGTGGCGGCCCAGGATGTACGGCACGAAGCCGCACGCCAGTTGCTGGCGCTGTGGTTTGCCGCACAGCGCGCAGGCCAGGCGCAGCAGACCGCCCGGGACAATGCCGACGCTGCCGCCGAATTGGCCCGCGTCACCGAACGCCGGCTGCGCGCAGGCGATGCCGCCAGGCTGGACGCCGAACTGGCCGCCGCCGAGCACGCGCGCATGCAGGCCGCGCTGGCAACGGCCCAGGCCGCGCACCAGGCGGCCCAGGCCGACCTGCAGGCACGGTTTCCGGGCCTGGAGGCTGCCCGGGCGAAGGAGGGGGAGGCTGCGCCACCGCTGCTGGATCTGCCACCGCTGCCCGATCTGCCACCGCTGCCGCAGCAGTCACCGGCCCAGCTGCGCCTGCGCTACATAGAGCACAGCCACGAATACCTGCTGGCCCAGGCCGAGGAAACCCTGGCCCTGCGCCAGGCCCGCCGTGCCGACCTGGAACGCCGGCCCGACCCCACCGTGGGCGTGTTCGCCACCAGTGAGCGAGGGGGCAGCGAGCGCATCGCGGGCGTCAGCCTGTCCGTGCCCCTGGGCTCGGTGCACCGCCAGGCCCAGGCCGACCAGGCCCTGGCCGATGCCGACGCCGCGCTGTCCCGCCGCCTGGCGGCCGAGCGCCGCCTGGGCGCGGAGTTCGACGTGCTCTGGAGCCTGCTGGCCGGCAAGCGTGCCGCCGCCCAGGCCCAGGCCCGCGCTGCCACACTGCAGCAGGGCGCCGCCGACCGCGCACTGCGCGCCTACCGCGCCGGTGAGTCGGGCCTGACCGAACTGCTGGCCGTGCGCCGCACCCTGGCCGAAGCGCTGCTGGCCGAACGCCTGGCCCGCAGCGAGGCGCTGGAGGGCGACAGCCGCCTGCGGCTGGATCTGCATGAGCTGTGGGATTTTGATGACTGAGCGGGCGAGCAGAAGCCGCTGCGGATTTCTCAGGCAACTCCAGACGTGCTCTGCGCCTAGCCTAGCGTCGCAATCAACTGCTCGTACATGGCATCCACGGCCGCCGAGCCCTGCGAGGCCTTGCTGCGCAGTGCCGAAACTTCCATGGACACCAGCGGCGGCAGCTCGAAGCCGGCCGGCAGGTTCTGCAGCACCTGCAGGTGCGGGGGCACGCTGCAGCGCGTGAACACGGCCACGGCCAGGCCGCTTTCCACGGCGGCCAGCTGGCCGGCAAGGCTGGAGCTGTGATAGACCACGCGGTGCGCGCGCCGCTGGGCCGCCAGGCTGGACAGCGCCGCCGTGCGCGCCAGGCTGGCGGCCTCGTAGACGGCAATCGGCAGGGGATTCTTCCTCCACACCTCGTGCTGCGGCGCGCCCACCCAGACCAGGGGCTCATGGAACAGCAGGCGCCCGCGCTGGGGCCTGTCGCGCGAGACCAGGGCCAGGTCCAGCGTGCCGCGCACCACTTGCGGGATCAGCGCGGTGGACTGCTCGCAGGTCAGTTCGATCTCCACGCCCTGGTAGCGGCCTGCAAAGCTGCGCAGCACGGGCGTCAGATAGGTGGATGCGTAGTCGTCCGGCACGCCCAGCCGCACGCGCCCGGACAGGTCGGGGCCGAACAGGGCCGCCTGCGCCTGGGCCTGCAGCTCCAGCATGCGCCGCGCATAGCCCAGCAGTTCGGCGCCTGCGGGCGTGAGCTGCAGATGGCGCGGGCCCCGCAGCAGCACGGGCCGGCCCAGGGCGGTCTCCAGCTTCTTGATCTGCATGCTCACGGCGGCCTGTGATCGGTGCAGCAGCGGCGCGGCAGCCGAGAGCGAGCCCGCATCCACCACGGCCACCAGGGCACGCAGCCAGTCGATCTGCAGGTCGGGGTGGTTCACGGCACGCTCCATGGATTCGAATATCGAATACTAAACCTGCAAACTATTTGCTTTACGAGAATTTTCTGCCACGAGACGATCGCGGCCATGCAAGACAGAACCCATTCCTTACAGGCCGCATCCGTAGTCTCCACCGCGCCCGCTCCCACGCCCGCACAAGCCGCTCCCACAGCGCAGGAGACACGCGGCCAGTGGCTGATGATTGCGGGCGGCGTGCTGCTGGGCACGGTCGGCATATTTGTGGAAGAGGCCCGCCAGCACCCGTTGGTCACCGTGCTGTTTCGCTGCGCCTTCGGCGCGATGGCGCTGCTGGCCTGGGGCCTGGCCACGGGCCGCATGAGGGAGTTGCGCGTGCGCGGCAGGAGCTGGCCGGTGGTGGCGGCCACCGGCGTCCTCATGGTGATGAACTGGGCCCTGTTCTTTGCCGCCATACCGCGCACCTCCATTGGCGTGGCTACCATCGTGTTCCACATCCAGCCGGTGTGGATCATGCTGTTCGGCACCCTGGTGCTGCGCGAGGCCATGGCGCCACGGCAGGTGGCGGCCGTGCTGGCGGCGTTGCTGGGACTGGTGTTGACCACGGGGCTGCTGGGTGGCGATGCGGCGGCCTGGGGGCCGGACCATGTGTCCGGGCTGCTCATGTGCCTGGCCGGCTCGCTGTGCTATGCGGCCGTGACCATCCTGGCCAAGACCGAGAAAGTGGTCACGTCGTTTGCGCTGGCCTGGTGGCAGTGCGCGGTCGGCACCGTGCTGCTGCTGTGGGTGCCGCTGGTTCATGGCTGGCCGCAGGCGCCGTCGTCCTGGGCCTGGCTGGCCGGGCTGGGCGTGCTGCACACCGGCCTGGCCTACGCCATTCTCTTTGCGGGCATGGCCCGCCTCACGCTGGGCCGCATCGCCGTGCTGCAGTACGTCTATCCGTTGACGGCCATGGTGCTGGACTGGGCCGTCTACGGGCGTGCGCTGGACGCCGTGCAACTGGCCGGTGTGGGCCTGATGGCCGGGGCGCTGCTGGTGGTCAAGGCCCGACAGCTGCGATGAGCCGTGCGGACCCTGGCATAGAGCCTACTCCTTGCCCAGCGCCTTGTACTGCTCGTACAGCTCGTCGGCCAGCCGGCGCAGGGCGCGGCCTATGGCGGCGTACTCGTACTCGTTGAGGTTGGCCAGCGAGGCGCGGCCCGAGGGGCGGTCGGACCCGAAGCCACGGCCCGGCAGCAGCACGATGCCGGTCTCATCGGCCACGCGGAACAGCATGTCGCCGGTCGAGGACTGCTGCACGGCCCATTGCGAGAAGGCCTCGCCGTAGAGCCGGCAGGTGACGTTCTGCAGGTCGATCAGCGTGTAGTAGTTGACCGAGTTGGGATTTTCCAGCGGGGGCATGCCCAGCTCGCGGTACAGCGTGGCCTCGCGGCGGCGGATCAGTTGCTTGAGCGCTTGCTTGTAGGCGTCCGCTTCATCCATGAGCGCAAACAGCGAGAACAGCACCATCTGCACCTGCTGCGGCGTGGACAGGCCGGCCGTGTGGTTCAGCGCCACCACGCGGCTGTCGGCCACCAGGCGGTCGATGAACTTGAGCGAGCGCACATCGGGCAGCAGCGAGCGGTAGCGGTGGTCCAGCGCCTTCTTTGCGGACTCGGGCAACTGCGCCAGCGCATGGTCGAACACGTTGTCCTTGTGTGCCGCGATCACGCCCAGGCGCCAGCCCGTGGCCCCGAAATACTTGGAGAACGAATACACCAGCAGCGTGTTCTGGGGGCAGACCGAGAACAGGGACTGGAATTCATCGGCAAAAGTGCCGTAGACATCGTCGGTGAGGATCAGCAGGTCGGGCCGCTGCTCGGCCACGATGGCGCGCACGCGGTCCAGGCTGCGCTGGTCCATCTTCACGGACGGCGGGTTGCTGGGGTTCACGCAGAAGAAGATCTTGACGTCCGGGTCCTTGAGCTTGTCCAGCTCGGCGTCGGAGTACTGCCAGCCATTGTCGGGGTCCGCGTGTATAGGCACTTCCTTGAGGTCGTACTGCGCCAGTTCGGGGATCTCGATATACGGCGTGAACACCGGCATGCCGATGGCCACCTTGTCGCCGGCCTTGAGCAGGCCGCTGATGCGCAGGCTCTCGAAGATATAGGCCATGGCCGCCGTGCCGCCCTCGACAGCGAACAGGTCCACCGACTCGGGTGGCACGGCGCCGCCTGCCATCTCGCGGACGATGTACTGGCGCACGACCTGCTCGCTCACGGTGAGCATGCGCGGCGGCACGGGGTAGTTGCAGCCCAGGATGCCGTCCACCATCTCATGCAGGAAGGCGGCGGGGTCCAGCCCCAGCTGGTCGCGCACATAGCTCAGCGACTTGCCCAGGAACTTCACGCCCTCCTGGTCGCGGTGCTCGGCGATGAAGCGCTCGAAGCGGCCCTCGATGCCGTCGAGCTTGGCCAGCCCGCCCACGCCCACCGTCATGTAGGAGTACGACAGTTCCGACTCCGCCGCCGCGAACAGCCCCAGCCGGAAGAAGGCCCGGCGCGGCGTGGTCGCCAGGAAGTTGGGATTGCCGCGCCCCGCATTGAGCATGAGGCGGTTGGCCTTGCCCGAGGCCACCTTGATCAGTTCGTCCTTGAGTTCGAACGGGCTCAAATTCGCCAGACTCCGATAATCCTTGCTCATTGCGCAGCTCCTTGTGATGGTCCTTGGTGGTCCTTGGGGATCGGTCAGGGGTGATCAGGCAAAGGCGATGACCAGCGGCCCCAGCAATGTGAGGAACACATTGGCCAGCGCATAGGTGATCGCAAACGGTGCCGTGGGAATCGAGTTGCCGGCCTTGTCCAGAATCTCGCCAAACGCCGGGTTGGCGCTGCGCGCCCCGGACAGCGAGCCCGCGAACACGGCCACGTTGTCATAGCGCAGCACGTACTTGCCGAACAGCATGGCGATCAGCAGCGGCACGATGGTCACCACCACGCCCAGCAGGAACAGCGTCAGGCCCTGCTGCATCACCGTGGTCACGGCCTGCTGGCCCGACTGCAGGCCCACCATGGCCACGAAGCCGGCCAGGCCCAGGTCGCGCAGCAGCGTGGAAGCGGCCGTGGGCATGTTGCCGAAGGTGTGCTTGCGGCTGCGCCACCAGCCGAACAGCAGGCCCGCCAGCAGGGCGCCGCCGCCGCTGCCCAGCGTGATGGGAATGGAGCCCAGGCGCAGCACCAGCAGCCCGATCAGCAGGCCCACCGTGATGCCCAGGCCGTGGAAGACAAAGTCCGTCTTGTCGCTGGGAACGATGATGGGGCCCACCGACTGCGCGGCCTTCTGCACATCCTGCGGCGTGCCGAACAGCGTCACCACATCGCCCGGCATGACCATGGTGGCCGGCGCAATCGGCACCGGCGTGCCTGCGCGCATCAGCGCCACTGCGTACACGCCGTGCTTGAACTCCTGCGACAGGCTGTCCAGGATGTCCTTCACGCTGCGGTTCAGGTACTGGTTGTTGGAGATGGCCACGTCGCGCCGCACCATCACCACGTCCATGCCCTCGGCGCCCTGCAGCTCCTCGCCCACCGAGGCGCCCAGCGCCACCACGGCCGCGCGCCGGCCCACCAGCAAGATGATGTCGCCGGCCTCCAGCGCCAGATTGCCGTCCACACCCAGCAGCGCGTTCCTGCGCTGTATGCGCTCCACCGTCACAGGCCCGCCGCCGGCTGCACTTGCACTGGCGCTGGCCTCCAGCTCGGCCACGGTACGGCCCGGCTGGCCCACGCGGAAAATGCGGCCCACCAGATCGGGTGCGGCAGGCGACTCGCCCACGCCATACACGCGCACGCCCTTGAGCAGTTCCTGCTCGGCCTGTATGGCGTCCTCGCGGATCTTGCGGCCTGTGACCCACTGCAGCACGTTCACGCACAGGATGATGGCGCCGAAGGAGCCGAAGATATAGGTCACCGCATAGCCGATGGCCACATTGGCCTGCATGCGCTGCACCTCGTCAGGCGCCAGCCCCAGCTTTTCAATGGCCGAGCCCGCCGTGCCGATGATGGCCGACTGCGTCAGCCCACCTGCGGCCAGCCCCGCCGCCAGCCCCTTGTCCAGATGGAACACGCGGGCGATCACCACCACCGTGACCAGCCCCGACACGGCCACCACCAGGGCCATCAGGATCTCCTTGACCGACTGCCGCCCCAGCGAACGGAAAAACTGCGGCCCGCTCTCGAAACCCACGGCATAGATGAACAGCGCGAACAGCACCGCCTTGATGCCCGAATCGATGGTCACCCCCACCTGGCTGATCAGCACCGCCGCCAGCAGCGACCCCGCCACGCCCCCCAGCTGGAACGACCCGAACCTGAACTTGCCCACCCAGTAACCGAGCGCCAAGGCCGCAAACAGCGCGATTTCCGGAGCCTGATGAAAGATGCTTCTGAGAAAGTCCACAGCCACCTCTGCTTCTGGGTTGAGTTCCACGGCGGCGCGCAATGCAAAGGGAAACGGGAACGGCTGCCCGCGAAGGGCAGGGGGCTTGCGTGCGCGTGGACCTGGGGGAAACGGTGTGTCGCTATTAGAAAATGCCTATCGATATTTGATGAGCGCGGTGGTTTCCGTATTCATCAATATTCAATCGGATATGGCGTTTCCATTGGCTTGCTTGAATCAGTATCTTGTCGAAAACAGAGCCACTATTCATGACAAAAAGGAGTGGCGATGTAGGACTTGGCCGTCAGCCTGGAGGCGGCTTATGTCGTAGGACCTGGACAAGCAGGGCTGCACGGGCCGCCCTGCGCCTGGGCAGACCCTGTGCCATTCACGCTCTCAAAAAATATCCGGCTCCGGCACAGCCCTTCCAAAGCCCGTCTCCAGAAAATCAAAATCGCATCCCTCATTGGCCTGCAGGATATGGCGGCCGAACAGCCAGCCATAGCCGCGCTCGTAGCGCGCGGGCGGGGGCGTCCAGGCGGCGCGGCGGGTGGCGAGTTCTGAGTCGCTGACTTCCAGGTGGATGCGGCGGGCGGGCACGTCCACCGTGATGCGGTCGCCCGTGCGCACCAGGGCCAGCGGCCCGCCAACGGCGGATTCGGGCGAGCAGTGCAGCAGGCAGCCGCCGTAGCTGGTGCCGCTCATTCGGGCGTCGGACAGGCGCAGCATGTCTTTCACGCCTTGCTTGAGCAGCTTGGTGGGAATGGGCAGCATGCCCCATTCGGGCATGCCTGCGCCCTTGGGGCCGGCGTTGCGCAGCACCAGGATGTCTTCGCCGTTCACATCGAGATGGGGGTCGTCCACGGCCTGCTTGAGGCTGGGGTAGTCGTCGAATACCAGGGCGCGGCCCGTGTGGCGCAGCAGGTGCGGGGCGCAGGCGCTGGGCTTGATGACCACGCCGTCCGGCGCCAGGTTGCCGCGCAGCACGGCCAGCGCCCCTTCGGCGTAGATGGGGCTGGACAGGGGGCGGATCACGTCGTCCTGGTGGACCTGGCTGCCCGCAATGTTCTCGCCCAGGGTCTTGCCGTTGACCGTCATGGCCCCGGTGTCCAGATGCGGGCGGATACGTTCCAGCAGGGCGCGCAGGCCGCCTGCATAGAAGAAGTCCTCCATCAGGTAGCTGTCGCCGCTGGGCCGGATGTTGGCGATCACGGGCACGCGGCGGCTGAAGGCGTCGAAATCATCGAGGCTGACCGGATGGCCCGCGCGCCGCGACATGGCGATCAGGTGAATGATGGCGTTGGTGGAGCAGCCCATGGCCATGGCGCAGGCAATGCCGTTCTCGAAATGCGCACGCGTGAGCATGCGGGCGGGCGTGAGGTCTTCCCACACCATCTGCACGATGCGGCGGCCGCACTCGGCGCTCATGCGGATGTGGTTGGCGTCGGCGGCCGGAATGGACGAAGCGCCCGGCAGCGCCAGACCCACGGCCTCGGCAATGCCCATCATGGTGGCCGCTGTGCCCATGGTCATGCAGGTGCCGTGGCTGCGGGCAATGCCGGCTTCCATCTCGCGCCAGGCCTGCTCGTCCAGGTGGCCGGCGCGGCGTTCGTCCCAGAACTTGAAGGCGTCCGAGCCCGAGCCCAGCACCTGCCCCTTCCAGTTGCCGCGCAGCATGGGGCCGGCCGGCAGGTAGATGAAGGGAAGGCCCATGGAGATCGCCCCCATGGTCAGCCCCGGCGTGGTCTTGTCGCAGCCGCCCATGAGCACGGCGCCATCCACCGGGTGGCTGCGCAGCAGCTCCTCCGTCTCCATGGCCAGGAAATTGCGATAGACCATGGTCGTGGGCTTGACCATGCTTTCCGACAGCGAGATGGCCGGCAGCTCCAGCGGAAATCCTCCGGCCTGCAGCACGCCGCGCTTGACGTCTTCCACGCGCTGCCTGAAGTGGGCATGGCACTGGTTGGCATCGCTCCAGGTGTTGACGATGGCGATCACGGGCTTGCCCATCCAGTCCTCGTAGCCATAGCCCATCTGCAGCACGCGCGAGCGGTGGCCGAAGGAGCGGAAATCATCGGGAGCAAACCAGCGTGCGCTGCGCAGGGATTCGGGGGAACGTGTCATGGTTGTGGGGCTCCTCAGTAGCTGCCGGCGGTGGATGCGGGCCCTGGCGGGTTCGCGGCCAGCAGCCCTTTCCTGAAGCGCGCCGCCGCCGCATCCAGCCCGTCGCGCAGCAAGAGCGTGTCCAGCGCCACGGCCACGAACTGCGCGCCCAGCTCCAGGCATTCGCGCGCCCGTGCCTCGTCCACCATCAGGATCCCCGGTGCCTTGCCGCAGGCGCGGATGCGGGCGATGGCCTGGTCGATGGCCCGGTTCACCACAGGGTGGCGCGCCTGGCCCGGATAGCCCAGGCTGGCCGACAGGTCGGCGGGGCCGATGAAGATGCCGTCCACGCCATCGACGGCCGCAATCGCCTCGATCTGGTCCAGCGCCTCGGCCGTCTCCACCTGCACCAGCAGGCACAGCTCGTCGGCCGCACATGCCACATAGTCGGCCGTGCGCCCGAAGTTGGCCGCGCGGGTGGAACCGCCCATGCCGCGCATGCCCTGGGGTGCATAGCGCATGGCGCGCACGGCATCCCGCGCTTGCTGCGCGTTCTGCACAAAGGGCAGCAGCAGGGACTGGGCGCCCAGGTCCAGGTAGCGCTTGATCAGCACCGCATCGTTGCAGGCGGGCCGCACCACGGCATGCACGGGCAGGGCGCCCGGTGCGGGCAGGGCGGCGGCCACGGCCTGCAGCTGGCCCAGCATCAGCGGCACGTCGGTGGGCGTGTGCTCGGTATCGAGCAGCACCCAGTCGTAGCCCGCGCCGCCGATCATCTCGCAGACAAAGGGGGAGGGAATGGTGGACCACAGGCCGATCTGCGGGCGGCCTTCGCGCAGCGCGCGCTTGAACGTATTGGCGGGCAGCATGCTCATGGGGACTCTCCTGAAGCTGTTCACTGGACCTGGATGTTTCCCTTGCGCACCACCTCGCTCCAGCGCGCCACCTCGGCGGCGATGAAGCTGGCGGCCTGGGCGGGCGTGCCCGGCGTGGGCTCGTTGCTCATGGCGGTCAGCCGGGCCACCACCTCGGGCTCGGCCAGGAGGGACTGGCAGGCCTGGTTGAGCCGCTCCACCACATCGGCCGGCATGCCCGGCGGCCCCGCCAGGCTGGTCCATGAATAGTTGACGACCTGCGGCTGGCCGGCTTCGGCCATGGTGGGCACATCGGGCAGGGCCGCCAGGCGCCGCTCGCCTGCCACGGCCAGCGCACGCAGCTTGCCCGCCTGCGCAAAGCCCACGGCCGAGGTGGCGGGCACGAACAGCAGGTCTGCCTGGCCGCCCATCACATCGGTCATGGCGGGCACATCGCCCTTGTAGGGAACGTTGTTGAAGCTCACGCCGGCCGCCTGGCGCAGCAGCTCCGTCGTCACATGGCTGGACGAGCCAATGCCCGTCAGCGCCACATTCACCGTGCCAGGGCTGGCCTGGGCCAGGGCCACCACATCGGCCACCGAAGCGACCTTCAGCCTTGGCGAGGCCAGCAGCAGCATGGGCACGCGCCCCAGCATGGCAATGTGCGTGAAATCCCGCCGCGCGTCGTACCTCACGTTGGAATTGACCAGCTGGTTGATGGCATGCGTGCCCGGCCCGCCAATCACCAGCGTGTAGCCATCGGCCCGCGCCCGCGCCACGGCCTCGGAGGCCAGCGAGCCATTCACGCCGGGCCGGTTCTCCACCACCACGGGCTGGCCCAGGCGCTGCGACAGGCGCTCTCCCACCAGCCGGCCCACCACATCGGTCTGGCCACCGGGAGGGAAGGGAATCACCAGCGTGATCGGCCTGACCGGCCAGGCAGCCTGGGACTGGGCCGGGGCCGGGGCCGGGGCCAGCATCGAGGCCGGAGCCAGGGCCGCAGCCAGCAGGCGCGCCATGGCGCTGCGGCGGTTGGAGAGCGAAGGGCGCATGGTGGTCTCCTCTTGAATGATTGCGCAATCATTTCAAGCAAAGGCAGCGCTCTCCATTCGGACGTACGAGGGGAAACAATCAGACCGTGCTGATGGACATCATCGTTAACATGACCACGCAATCATTCTCAAGCCGCCTCTCCATCGCCATTCCAGGCAAAGGCCTCGCATGACCCTCCGCACCCTGCGCAACGCCAATGCGCCCACGCTCAAGGACCTGGCCCGCATTGCCGGCGTGTCGCCCATCACCGCCTCGCGCGCGCTGCACCGGCCTGAACTGGTGGCCGAGGCCACGCGGCTGCGCGTGGCGCAGGCCGTGGAGCAATCGGGCTACGTGCCCAACTCCCTGGCGGGCGGGCTGACCTCACGCCAGACGCGGCTGGTGGCGGCCATCGTGCCCTCGGTGGGGCACTCGCTGTTTTCCGACATGCTCGATGCGCTCATCCACACCCTGGCCGCGCAGCGCTATGAAACCACGCTGGGCATCTCCAGCTATGACCCGGAGCATGAGGAAACCTGGCTGGCCGCCATGCTCAGCCGCCGCCCGGACGGCATCGTGCTCACCGGCACCGAGCACACGGCCCGCACGCGGCGCCTGCTGGTCAATGCCGACGTGCCCGTGGTCGAACTCTGGGACTACCAGCCCCATCCGCTGGACATGGTGGTCGGCTTCTCGCAGGAAGACGCAGGCCGCGCCGCCTTCCGTCACCTCGCCGCCTGCGGCTACCGGCGCCCGGCCATCCTGCGCGCCGACGACAGCCGCGCCGCCCGCCGCGCCCTGGGCTTCACCCGCGCCGCCGCGGAAGCCGGTGCCCCGGTTCCTGCGCAAATCGTCTTCTCGGAAGCCATCCCCCAATCCGGCCGTGGCCGCGATGCCCTGAACGCCCTGCGCGCCCAGGCACCGGAGGCCGATGCCGTCTTCTGCAGCTCCGATGCGCTGGCGCAAGGCGTTCTCTCCCACGCCCATGCACTGGGCCTGCGCATGCCCGAGGAATTCGGCGTGCTGGGCTTTGGCGACCAGGCCCTGGCGCTGGACGCCTGGCCCGCCCTGTCCACCGTGCGCGTGGACGGCGCCGCCATCGGCCGCCTGGGTGCAGAGGCACTGATTGCGCGCATGGCCGGTGGCGTGGCGGTGGCCGCGCAGGATATGGGGTTTGAGGTGGTGGGGAGGGGGAGTACGCGTGGGCACCAGGATGCGCGCTGAACGCCAGCGTGAGGCGATGGCCGGGCAGCGGCAGGAAGACCGGCTTTATCTCAGTATCAGCAAGGCGCCGCGCTTGTCGATAACCGGGCCCAGCCCAGGCCCAGCAGGCCGGCGCCCAGTACCAGCCAATGCTCGCCGGCAAGGCCGGGCCGGATCCTGTTCCCCTGCCATGAGCGCGGGCGCCAGGGCGACGGCGGTCCGGCCCGGGCGCCTGCGCCAAGGGTAGGCGTATTACGACGCACAGGAAGGCGTTGGCCCGATGGCTGTACCTAGGGCCACACCGCATCCTGAAGGCGTTACGGACCAAAGCCCCACCATGAACACAGAACTGCTGGACCCCCCACGTACCGAACTGGCCGCTGGCGCAGGCACGCTTGAGCCTTCTTTCCTGCATGTGCCGCTCTACGAGCGCCTGGCCAACCATCTGCCCGCCGAACAGGAGCGCCAGGCTGCTGCGGACTTCCTGCACGGCGTGATCGCCGAGACCTCTGCCGATGCCGATGGCCTGCCGGACAACCCGGAGCACCTGACCGACTGGATGCGTGCCAATGTCGAAAAAGTGCACGCCCAGTACCAGGCCTACCTGGCAGAGCGCAAGGCGGGTGCCGCTCGCCGCTACTTCGGCAACCGCGCCCATGCGCTGTACTTCCTGCGCAATGTGGCACCTACCAAGCTGGTGGACGGTTCCTGGCTCTACGGCCTGTGCGCGCACGCGGGCAACTCACGCATGTCGGACCTGGTCACCACCTATGTGGAAGAACTGGGCGACGGCATGGCCGACAAGAACCACGTCAAGCTCTACCGGGAACTCCTGGCCAGGTATGGCCTTGATCCCGTGGAGGACCTGCCCGACGAGCTGTACCGGCAGGGGCTGGTACAGCTGGCGTTGGGCTGGAATGCGCAGCAGTTCCTGCCCGAGATCGTGGGATTCAACCTGGGCTATGAGCAATTGCCGCTGCACCTGCTCATCACCGCCTACGAACTCAATGAACTGGGAATAGATCCCTACTACTTCACGCTGCATGTCACCGTGGACAACGCCGACACCGGCCATGCCCGGCGCGCCTGCATTGCCGCCTGGGAGAACGCGCCGCGCATTGACGATGGCGGCGAGTACTGGCGCCGCGTACGCGCGGGCGCCCGGCTGGCAGACACGGGCACCAGCACGCTGGACGTGATCAGGTCGTTCGACATCGAAGCTGAGGTGGTGCGCATCCTGGCGCGCAAATCGCCTTCCGGGCATGGCGCGCACTCGGACTTCTGCAAGGTGGCCGGCCGCAGCGTCAATGACTGGCTGTCCCGTCCGCAGGACATGCCTGCCTTCCTGGCCGCGCTGGAGCAGGCACGCTGGATACAACGCAACCGGCCTGCGGAGGAAAGCCGCTTCTGGCAGCTGCTGCAGGGCGAGCGGGCAGAGATGTTCGGTGTTTTCTCTCCCTATGAGCTGCAAGTCATTCATGACTGGCTGCGTGGGCCGGCCAGTGCGGATGGCGCCTCCTTCGAATCCGTGGCCGAGCCCGGCAAACCGGCGCGGCGCATGAGCTTTCGCGTGGCCGAGCGCCTGCGCACATCCCGTGGCGCGCGGCCGGACCCGGGCCGCAGCGCGCAGGAACTGGACACCGACCTGATGCTCTTCGAGCAGCGCTACCCCACGCTCGATTCAGCGGCCCAGCATGAGTTGCTGGTACAGGCCATGTCACCGGGCCTGCACTGGACGCCCCTGGGCCTGCGCGCTACCCGCCTGTTCCTGGGCCGGTAGGCCATTCGACCCCTCTTTGCTTACCCGGGGAAAATCATCTGGTCATTGGGCAAGACGGGCTTGCTCTTTGACCCATTCCCGGCTTTTTCCACGCACACACCATTCTGGGTTTTTGACCCAGTCCATAGAATCTTTATTTGAGTGGCCTTCTAGCTGTCTCTTATACACATCTAAAAGGGGGGGGGGGGGGGGGGGGGGGGGGGGGGGGGGGGGGGGGGGGGGGGGGGG
>NZ_JAELTK010000006.1:0-123180 GCF_016428765.1 Delftia sp. ASV31 | reverse complement strand
CCCCCCCCCCCCCCCCCCCCCCCCCCCCCCCCCCCCCCCCCCCCCCCCCCCCCCCCCCCCCCCCCCCCCCCCCCCCCCCCCCCCCCCCCCCCCCCCCCCCCCCCCCCCCCCCTTTTAATGACCCCGCCACCACCGAGATCTACACTGTTCGCATTTCGTCGGCAGCGTCAGATGTGTATAAGAGACAGATACAAAGTGGACGGTGCCATCGCCGTCATCACCTTGAACAATCCGCCGGTCAACGGCCTGGGGCTATCCACGCGGCGGGGCATCGTCGAGGGGCTGGACAAGGCTTACGCCGACCCGGCCATCAAGGCCATCGTCATCACGGGCGCCGGCAAGGCTTTTTCGGGCGGCGCTGACATCAACGAGTTCGGCAAGGAAGAGGCGTATCGCGAGCCGCACCTGGTCTCGCTGATCAACTCGCTGGACCAGGGCAGCAAGCCCGTGGTGGCCGCCATCCACACCGTCTGCATGGGAGGCGGGCTGGAGCTGGCGCTGGGCTGCAACTACCGCGTGGCCGCTCCCGGCACCCTGGTGGCCCTGCCGGAAGTCAAGCTGGGCCTGTTGCCCGGTGCAGGCGGCACGCAGCGCCTGCCGCGCGTGCTGGGCGTGGAGACCGCGCTGAACATGATCGTCAGCGGCGAGCCGGTCAAGAGCGAGCTGCTGGCCTCCATCCCCGGCCAGAAGCTGTTCGACAAGATGGCCGCCTCAGCCGAAACCCTGCTGGACGAGGCCAAGGCCTTCGCGCTGGAAGTGGCCGACAAGCGCCCGCTGCCGCGCGTGCGCGACCTGCCCTGCAAGCATCCCCAGGGTGATGCCTACTTCCAGTTCGCGCGCAACATGGTCAAGGGCATGGCCAAGAACTACCCGGCCCCGGCCCGTTGCGTGGACACGGTGGAGAATGCCGCGCGCAAGAAGTTCGACGAGGGCATGGCCCTGGAGCGCGATGCCTTCATGCAACTGATGTGGTCGCCCGAGTCGCGCGCGCTGCGCCACCTGTTCATGGCCGAGCGCGCGGCCTCCAAGATCGCCGACGTGCCTTCGGACACGGCTGTGCGCGACATCAAGACCGTGGGCGTCATCGGTGCCGGCACCATGGGCGGCGGCATCTCCATGAACTTCCTGAACGCGGGCATCCCCGTGACCATTCTGGAGACCAAGCAGGAAGCGCTGGACCGTGGCGTGGCCACCATCCGCAAGAACTACGAAGCCCAGGTCAAGAAGGGCAAGCTCACCCAGGAAAAGTACGACCAGCGCATGGCGCTGCTGAGCACCACGCTGTCGTATGACGCGCTCAAGAATGCCGACCTCATCATCGAGGCGGTGTTCGAGGAGCTGGGCGTCAAGGAAACCGTGTTCAAGCAGCTGGACGAGGTTGCCAAGCCCGGTGCCATCCTGGCCTCCAACACCTCCACGCTGGATGTGGACAAGATCGCCGCCTTCACCAAGCGCCCGCAGGACGTGGTGGGCATGCACTTCTTCAGCCCCGCCAACGTGATGAAGCTGCTGGAAGTGGTGCGCGGCAAGCACACCGCCAAGGACGTGCTGGCCACCGTGATGAAGCTGGCCAAGAAGATCAAGAAGACCGCCGTGGTCTCGGGCGTGTGCGATGGCTTCATCGGCAACCGCATGATCGAGCAGTACTCGCGCCAGGCCGGCTTCCTGCTGGACGAAGGCGCCACGCCCGCCCAGGTGGACAAGGCCATCGAGAAGTTCGGTTTCGCCATGGGCCCGTTCCGCATGGGCGATCTGGCCGGCAACGACATCGGCTGGGCCATCCGCAAGCGCCGCGCCGTCGAGCGCGCCGACATGAAGTACAGCCGCACGGCCGACAAGCTGTGCGAGCTGGGCCGCTTCGGCCAGAAGACCGGCGCGGGCTGGTACGACTACCAGGCGGGCAAGCGCGACGCCATCCCGTCCGAGCTGGTCAACCAGATGATCGAGTCCCACCGCAAGGAGCTGGGCATCACCCCGCGCAAGATCTCCGATGAGGAAATCGTCCAGCGCCTGGTCTTCGCCCTGGTCAACGAAGGCGCCCACATCCTGGAAGACGGCATCGCCGGAAAGTCGGGCGATATCGACATGGTCTACCTGACCGGCTATGGCTTCCCCATCTGGCGCGGCGGCCCCATGCACTACGCGGGTGAGGTCGGGCTGTTCAACGTGGTCCAGGCCATGAACCGCTTCGCCAAGAACCCCAACGACGACGCCGATTTCTGGCAGCCGGCCCCGCTGCTGGCGAAGCTGGCGGCCGAAGGCAAGCAATTCAGCTGAGACGTGCGGCGCACGAACTTTTTGCGAACCACCGCAAACCCGCCATACAAGGAATATCCATGACATCCGCCGTGATCGTTTCCACCGCCCGCACGCCCCTGGCCAAAAGCTGGAAGGGCTCCTTCAACATGACCCATGGCGCCACGCTGGGCGGCCATGCCGTGCAGCACGCCGTGCAGCGCGCAGGCGTCGACCCTGCCGCCGTCGATGACGTGATCATGGGCTGCGCCAACCCCGAAGGCGCCACCGGCATGAACATTGCGCGCCAGATCGCGCTCAAGGCCGGCCTGCCCATCACCGCATCGGGCATGACCATCAACCGCTTCTGCTCCTCGGGCCTGCAGACCATTGCCACCGCATCGCAGCGCATCATCGCGGGCGAGGGCGATGTCTATGTGGCCGGCGGCGTGGAGTCCATCTCCTGCGTGCAGCAGGAAATGAACCTGCACATGATCCAGGACCTGGCCCTGGCCAAGCAAAAGCCCGAGATCTACTGGAGCATGCTGCAGACCGCCGAACAGGTCGCCAAGCGCTACGGCATCGGCCGTGACGCCATGGACGAGTACGGCGCCGCCAGCCAGCAAAAGGCCTGCGCGGCCCAGGCCGCCGGCCTGCTGGACGCCGAGATCGCGCCCATCACCGTGACCATGGGCGTGGCCGACAAGGTGCGCGGCCTGATCACCAAGGAAGTGACCTGCAGCAAGGACGAGGGCGTGCGCGAAGGCACGACCAAGGAAGGCATCTCGGGCATCCGCCCCGCGCTGCCCGGCGGCGTGATCTCGGCCGGCAATGCCAGCCAGTTCTCCGATGGCGCAGGCGCCTGCGTGGTGGTCAGCGAGGACTATGCATCGCGCAACAACCTCAAGCCTCTTGGCCGCTTCCTGGGCTTTGCCGTGGCCGGCTGCGAGCCCGACGAAATGGGCATCGGCCCCGTCTTCGCCGTGCCCAAGGTGCTCAAGAAGCTGGGCCTGACGGTGCAGGACATCGACCTGTGGGAGCTCAATGAAGCCTTTGCCGTGCAGGTGCTGTACTGTCGCGACAAGCTGGGAATCCCCAACGATCGTCTCAATGTCAACGGCGGCGCCATTGCCCTGGGCCATCCCTATGGCGTGTCGGGCCAGCGCCTGACGGGCCATGCCCTGATCGAAGGCAAGCGCCGCGGTGCCAAGCGTGTCTGCGTGACCATGTGCATCGGCGGCGGCATGGGTGCCGCCGGCGTGTTCGAAGTGCTGTAAACCCGGGTGGCGGCTGCGGCCGCCACCGCCTGTTCCCGTTACTCCTGTTGGCCGCACGCGCTCCCTCTGGCGGCGCCTGCGGCTTCTTTTTTGATTCCGGACATCACCATGCGCCTGCGTTCCACCATCGATTTCCTGCTCTATGAATGGCTGCGCGCCGATGCGCTGGGCGAGCGCGAGCGCTTTGCCGACCATTCGCGCGACACCTTCGATGCCGTGCTCGACACCTGCGAGCGCATCGCCCGCGAGAAATACGCCCCCTTCAACCGCACCGTGGACACGCAGGAGCCGCAGTTCGACGGCGAGAAAGTCATCCTGCCCCAGTGCACCCACGATGCGCGCCAGGCCTATGCAGACTCGGGCATGCTCAGCGCCGCCCAGGACTACGACATCGGCGGTATGCAGCTGCCCTACACCGTGGAGGCGGCCGCCAACAGCTTCTTCGCGGCGGCCTCCATCAGCATCGGCTCCAACATGCTGACTTCGGGCAATGCCAATGCCATCATGGCCCACGGCACGGACATGCAAAAGCAGGTCTTTGCCACCAATGAATTCAATGGCCGCTGGGCCGGCACCATGTGCCTGTCCGAACCCCAGGCCGGGTCGTCACTGAGCGACATTGCCACCCGTGCCGAGCCCGATGGCGCCGATTTCGAGAGCGATGCGCTGGGCCCGCGCTACCGCCTCAAGGGCAACAAGATGTGGATCAGCGCGGGCGACCATGAGCTGACCGAGAACATCGTCCACCTCGTGCTGGCCAAGATCCCCGGCCCCGATGGCAAGCCCGTGCCTGGCGTGCGGGGCATCTCGCTGTTCATCGTGCCCAAGAAGCTCGTGGACACCGAAGGCCAGCTCACCGGCGAGCGCAACGACGTGGCCCTGGCCGGCCTCAACCACAAGCTGGGCTGGCGCGGCACCACCAACACGCTGCTGAACTTCGGGGAAGGGCGCTTTCCCGTGCGCGGCGGCGCCGGGGCCGTGGGCTACCTGGTCGGCAAGCCCGGCGAGGGCCTCAAATGCATGTTCCACATGATGAACGAGGCCCGCATCTCCATCGGCATGGCCGCCACCATGCTGGGCCTGGCCGGCTACCACGCCAGCCTGGACTATGCGCAGAACCGCCCGCAGGGCCGGCCGATCAAGGGGGCGCCGGGTGCAGCCGGCAAGGATGCCACGCGCCCCCAGTCGCGCATCATCGAGCACGCCGACGTCAAGCGCATGCTGCTGGCGCAGAAGTCCTATTGCGAAGGCGCGCTGGCGCTGAACCTGTTCTGCGCACGCTTGGTCGATGAGCAGCACACCGGCACGCCCGAATCCGTGGCCGAGGCAAGGCTGCTGCTGGAAGTGCTGACCCCCATCTCCAAGAGCTGGCCCAGCGAGTTCTGCCTGGAGGCCAACTCCCTGGCCATACAGATCCACGGCGGCTACGGCTACACGCGCGACTTCCCCGTGGAGCAATACTGGCGCGACAACCGCCTGAACATGATCCACGAAGGCACGCACGGCATCCAGGCCATGGACCTGCTGGGCCGCAAGGTGCTCATGGAAGGCGGCAAGGGCCTGCAGCTGCTGGCCACGCGCATCAACGACACCATCCAGCGCGCCATGGCCCGGCCCGAGCTGGCCGGCCACGCCAACGAACTGGCCAAGGCCCTGCAGGAGGTCGGCGCCACCACCAAGGCCGCATGGGCCACCGACGACCCGCAACAGGCCCTGGCCAATGCCGTGCCGTATATGCAGGCCTTCGGCCACACGGTACTGGCCTGGACCTGGCTGGACGTGTCCCTGGCTGTACTCGCTAAGGACGCCGCCCTGGCCGAACCCGCCAACGCTGGCCGCATGACCGCCATGCGCTACTTCTTTGGCTACGAGCTGCCGAAGATCGGCGCCTGGCTCAAGGTCGTGCGTGAGCGCGACATGACTTGCGCGCAGATGAGTGAAGAGGCGTTCTGAGGGAGTTGGCAGCACGGCTGCCGGAGGATGCAAAAAAGCGCCGACCATGTGGTCTGCGCTTTTTTTATTTCAGGGATTTTCAAGGTTGCCGGAGAGCCTGGCCTGCTCTTTGACCCATTCCCTGGTTTTTCCGCGAACGCACCATTCGGGGTTTTTGACCCAGTCCGTGAAATATATGGTGGGGTGCCCTTCCAGGATATTGCAACGTGTATAGCCCAGCTTTGGCATCGCATAGTACTGCAGCGGAGTAATAAATATCAAAGAAACCAGTGCTGAAGAAACTCCAAGGGTGAAAATTATTGATAGTGCTTTATCGGATTTTCGTAGAATACTGTCGTTGCAGGGGATGGAATTCAGCACCGATACCAGTGCTAATGTAATAAAAACGAAAGGAGTCATGAAGATTGTTGGTGCGCCCGGCATGATTCTTATGGTTGGCGCGAGAGCATTTATGTCTTTCAGCATCGGGATTGTTTCCGCAAAGGAAAACCAGAAACATCCGACGGATAGTAGAATGCTGATGGGTATTCCAAATATTGCAGATTTCCGAATATTTTTTATGTCTCTCATATTTATTTTAATGAATTGATTTTCTTTTGATTTGACGCGAAGTATCTTGTGAAGTTGATTTTCTGTTGGATCGTGATCCTTGGGTGATGCTCACGTGCTGAGAGATGATAGCTGCCTTTATTGAATGGTGCTTTGATCTAGTTTATATATGCCTGGTGCTTTTTCATTGTTTACAGACTTTAGGGCTGTAATAACGTTTTGTTTTATTTTCCATCGCTGATCTGTGTAGTTGAGAAGTGCTCCAGTGGCAAATATGGCTAACGCCATAGCTCCTAGCGGAAAAATGACCAAAGTAGTAACGCTTGCCGTTAAGGCTCCCGCGCTTATTGCAATCATCGTCGCCAATCCCGCCTTGACCGCCTCCACTCCAATGCCACCCACAAGATCATGCATTGTCTTCTCGTCATTGAAGATAAAGTCCAGTGCCTCTATCCCGGTGCCCACCACCAGGCTCAGAAGAAACCCGCCCTTGGCCACATTCTGCAGACCGCGAATACCCAGGCCCATCTGGACCATGCGTGGATTGGCGGCAAGGAATCGCGTGCCTTGCAGCAGCTGGCGGCGAAGTCCCGCGTAGCCCGTGATGATGATATAGGTGCCTGTGGCGGTTGTCTTGATATAGGAGCGGGCACCGGCCAGGCCCAATGCAATCAGCGTTTTGGTGATCAGGTACGCGTCGCTGACCATCAGGGAGGCGGGAGCGACCCAGGGTTTGCCTGCATTCGGGCTGGCGGTGTGTGTCCAGTATCGCCCAAGCGCACTGTGGGCCAGCATGGCATGCAGCGTGGCCGCCAGGCGAGGATTGTTACGCGCCTTGTCGCTCAGTATGTCTGCGTATTCCTGTGGCGTGAGCACAATGGCATCGATCTGTTTTTGCTCCATTTGGCGAGCAAGCATGTCGGCATAGCCGATCTGATAGAAGGTGGCGGCAATGGAGGCTGGCATGGTGTATGGAGACGCTGGATCAGAAGCGGAATCGATGATTCCAGCCAATGCGCCTTGGTCAATAAAGGCAATTTGACGGAAATGAGTGGTTGCAAGCAGGCGAATAATCCGCTGGCAGTGTCCAAGCGGGTTTCCGATGTTTGCTGAGCGAAGAGTCCTCATTTGATTTCATGGCCTGCACGAGGTCAATCAAATAAGTCGCCCACAGATCATTTTCAGAATTATCCTTAGGACAATTCCTAAAATCAGGTTTGAAATTCCAGGTGAATAGAGATGCTGCCAATAAGCGTTGGGTCCCAGGCAGCGCTATTCGCCATGGGTGGTATTCACGGGGCACAAGCGCAGGCTGCCCGGCTCGGCCACGGGCATTTGCGGATGAAGGATGCGGGGAGAGGTGGTCCGTACCGCCGCTGCGCTTGCGGGCAGGCTGCTGGACCGGGGTATGGGCTACGGTCTCACCGTGCTGAATGCTTGCAGACGAGGACTCAGGGACCGGGTGTCAGCGCATCGGAAGCCGTGCAGGCACTGAAGGCTGCCTGCCGGAGGGCGCATGCCTCAAAGATCCAGTCCGAGATAACGCGTGCCCGGCACGGGATTGAAGCTCACCGGTTCCGCATCCACAAAACCCAGGTTTTCATACAGCCGCTGCGCGGCCTGGAACTCGGGCAGCACGTCCAGGCAGATGCGGGTGTAGCCTGCGTGGCGCGCGGTGTCCAGAATGCCTTCCACCAGTCGCCGCCCCAGGTTCTCGCCGCGTACCGTGGGGCGCACGTAGACGCGCTTCATTTCGCCTGTCTGCGCATCCACCTGGCGCAGGGCGGCGCAGCCCACGGGCTGGCCGTCTTTCCAGGCCAGCAGCACGCAGCCTTCGGGTGCGGCGTACTTGCCGGGCAGGGCGGCGAACTCGGTCTCGAAGTCCTGGAAGTCCAGGCTCACGGTGGGACTGGCCACGTACTCCCGGAAGATGCGGACCACGGCGTCGAGGTCTTCGGGGAAGTGGGCGGGGCGGATATCGGTCATGGGTGCCAAGGGGTCAAGCCCTGTTCAAGGGCGCTGCTCGGTTGGAATGAAAGCGCACAAGGATAGGGCAAGACGCCCGGGCCGCCGCCGATCCGCTACGGCATGGGCACCATGCTCAAGCACAGGGCATCGTCGTGTGCCAGGCGGGCAATGGGACAGCCCGCAACTCACTCCTTCGGGGGCGCCTGTTCAGGGCGTTCGCACCTGCCGGTTTGCCTGGAGATCTGTGCTCCAGCTTTCAGGCATTTGTCTTTCTCCACATGGTTCAGGATCAGTGGCGCCAGCCACGCTGCCAGCAAGGCAAGCGCCAAAGGCAGCACGCCAAGCACCCACAGCATCCACTTCGCCTCACGCCGGAAATGCCCGGAGATTCCTGCGTTGGGCGATGCGGGATCTTTCATGGCGATGGCACCGCCTCAACTGCACAAGCGCAGATTGGTGCGCGCAGCCTTGAGCATGGGCAGCACCACATCGGCATCGGTGGGTGGATAGGCCTCGCGCAGTTCCTGATCCGTCTTGCCGGCTTCCTCGGCCAGTGGGGCCAGGGTCTGGCGGCAGGCGGCTGCGTCGCCCGAGCGAAGCTGCGCCAGCGCCAGGTCGTTGCGCAGCCAGCCTTTGGCGACGCCGGTCAGCACCTCATCGCAGTCCTGCAGCACCGGCGCCAGCGTGGTCAGCGCCAGGCGGTAGTCCTTGGCGTCGTACGCGCGCTTGAAGTTTCTGCGCGATGCGGCAATGGCCTTGTCCGTGCAGCCGGGTGTGGGCCGAAGGTAATCGCCACCGAACCAGGCCCGCATGCCGCAGAAGTCCCTGCATGCATCGGCGGTGGCCGTGTCGACCCCTACGCGCTGACCGGCAGGCGCGAAGTCCACGGCGCAGGCCGAATTCGCCATCCTGGCCCGGCCGTTGGTGATGGTGCCTTCCAGCTCACAGGTATGGCCGTTGGCACCGACGGTCTGGATATGGAACTTGCCATTGGCCCGCACCACCAGATCGCCACCCCCGCCCTTGCGCACATAGGTGCCTGCTGAGGGCGTGGTGATCTGTGCGCAGGCCAGGCCGATGTGGCAGGTGAGGACCAAGGGCGACAGGCGGAGCAGGCAGTTGGTGAGTTGCATGGGCAGGGCTTTGGATTTGCGGCGTGTACGAGGGCGCAGGAATTGCAGCGAGTGTATCGATCAAGGCCGTTTTGCATGGCGGGATCGTTTGTCTGCGGACGGTACGGCGCCGTGCCCAGCTACAGTGATCCAGAATCTTGCAGCTCACCATGGACACTACAAAGCACATCAATCCAGACCACTATCTGGAAACCGAACAAGGTCGCCTGTTCACCCCGGAACGCAGTGCTGCCGCATGGGAGTTGGCGTACCGGGACTTGGACAAAGCACTGTCTGCCAGCTCGCCCGCGACCAAGCTCTATGTGGTGGTGGGGGTGCAAGCTGCAGGCAAGAGCAGCTGGATTCAACAGAACGCCGCAGCGTTGGGTGGTGATGCGGTGTTCTTTGATGCCGCCCTTCCGAAGACGGTGCATCGTGAGCGTGCCATTCAGATCGCCAGATCACATGGCGTGCCCGTAGTCTGTATTTGGCTCAAAGCCGATTTGCAGACCGCCTTGCGGAGGAACACGCAGCGGCGAGCCGATCACCAAGTGCCGGAGCAGGCCATTCGCAGCGTGTTTGCCATGTTCGAGCCGCCGAGTGAGCAGGAAGGGTTCGCGGTAGTCCATATCGACGACACCGAGCCGGCCCCCGAGAGCTCCATCCAGCCCATGGGGCCGCGCCAGTTCCCGTCCCTTCAGGATCTCGACCAGCAGGTGATTGTGGGCTGGCGAGCTTGCGAGATGGCGTTGGCCGAAGGCGGCCGCTGGGATATGGATGAATCAGGTCGGCAGCACTGGGTACCTGGCGAAGCAGTCTGGAGCCATCCGCAGGTGCCCTATCTCCAGTTCATCGAGATTTGGATCCAACTGGTGGACGGACGTGTCTGGTCAATGCTTTCCCGTATCGACGATGGCAGCGGGTTTCACGGCCTGTACCTTGTGACTCCAGAGGCGTCTGAGCCGGGTCCCGGCGTGCCTGCATCCATTGGTTACCGTGACCGACTGCTGGCTGAGTTGCCCTTGGGCCTTGTGCGGATAAAAGACATGCGCCGGGATGCAGATGGCTTTGTCGTGGAGATGTGCATGCTCATCGGCCAGAAAGTGGTTCGGTTCCTGTCAGGGGAGGTCTATGAGCGGGGTCAGGGCCTGTTTGAAGTCATAGAGCTTGATGAATCGATACTCGTCCAGATAGAAATCTAGATGCAGCCAAGCATTGGGCAGCAACCGCTGATGTGCCTTTTGCCGTCGGTATGTCCTGATGTGGAAAGCGCGCAGAGACAGGCTCCTCACAACGCCAGATGCAAAGCCTCCCCCGTCCCCTGCGCAGGCACGGCGCAGCAGATCAGGGCCTCGCCCGCGGGCACGGCGAAGGAGGGTGGCGAGGCATAGGTCACCCCGCCCTGCAGCACACGCGTGCGGCAGTCGCCGCAGCTGCCGCCCCGGCAGCCGAAGGCGGGCTCCAGCCCCCTAGCCTCGGCCACTTCGAGCAGGTTGCCGTCGCCGGGCTTCCAGCGCGCTTCCTTGGCCGAGTCGGCAAAGATGATGCGGACAGGCTGCGTGGCGGGTGCAGGCAGTTCGGCGGCGGGGGCTGCACCGGCCATGGAGCGCTTCAGGGCCGAGGGACCGAAGGCTTCTGCGTGGATGCGCTCGTCGGGCACATTGCGTTCGCGCAGGCCGTCATAGGTGGCCTGCATGAAGGCGTCCGGGCCGCAGAGGTAGAAGTCGTAGTCGTCCCAGGGCAGGGTGGCTTTCAACAGGGCCATGTCGATGTGGCCCTCATGGTCGTAGTCGCGGCCGGCCTTTGCCGTGCCGGGTTGGCTGAGCGTTCGCACCCAGTGCACCTCGGCATTGCCGGCCTTCACCAGTTCGGCAATCTCCGTGTCAAAGGCCCGTTCGCTGCGCGTGCGAGCCGCCTGGAACAGCCAGGTGGGCCGAAGGCTGCGGGTGCGCCGGCCTTCGTGGACGATGTGGCGCAGCATGGCCAGCAAGGGCGTGATGCCTATGCCCGCGGCCAGCAGCACGGCGGGGCGGCGCAGGGCCGCATCGGCGGTGAAGCTGCCAGCGGGCGGGCGGGCCTCGACCAGATCGCCGGGCTTCAGGCCATGCAGGTGGCTGGACGCACGGCCTTGCCTCTTGACGCTGATGCGCAAGCGCCCGTCCGAAGGCGCCAGCGACAGCGTATAGGTGCGCTGCAGATGGCTGCCGTCCGCCAGCGTGAGGCGCAGCGGCAGGTGCTGGCCGGCCAGGGGGGCCGCCGTGGCCATGCCATCGGCCGGCTCCAGGTAGAGCGAGCGGATGGTGGAACTCTCATCCACGGCCTGCGCCACCCGGAACGGCCGCCATTGCCGCCCCAGCCGGGCGGCGGCCAGGCGCTGGCTGGCATCGGCCCAGCTTCCGGTCATCTGCAGGTGGGGCGACCAGCCGTCGGCCGCCATGCTCCAGCGCAGCGGCAGGGCGTCGGGCCGGCGCACGATGCGGCGGGGCTTGAAGGTCCACAGGCGCTCGGCGCCCTCGAAGGCCGCGATTTCCGGGGAGTCGAGGATGACGCTGGCCTCGCCCGTCATCTGCAGCATTTCCCCGGTTTCGGAGTCGATGAACAGCAGGCCTGCCTTGGGATTGACCAGGAAGTTGCCCAACGTCATGAAGAACAGGTTGCCCGAGAAGTCGGGGATGGTCAGCGTTCCATCGGCGTCGATCCGCACAAAGCCCGGCTTGCCGCCACGGTGGGAGACATCGACTTGGCGCAGGCCATCCTCCCCATCAACGTAGGACGCCACGTAGAACGTATCCGCCTGCGCAATCAGTGCCTGCGCGCGGGGGTCCAGCGATGCCAGTTCGACCGCCGGCACCTGCGTGGGCTCGTCCGCAGGCCGGACAAACCGGACGCTGCGGTTCTGGATATAGCGCGGGCAGTTGCCGAAGCTCTGGACCACGCCGATGTCGAAGGCGCCCGTCCCATCCACGCCTGTCTTGCGCCGCACAGTGCCGTTGAGCCGGTTGCGCCGGCGCGTCATGGGGTCCATGCCCAGCAGGCCCACGGCATGGCCATTTGCCAGGCCCGGCTCGGCCGGGTCGGCCGCATCGCGGCCCGCCCCGACATGCAAGGTCAGCGGGTCGGGAGAGCGCAGGAATCCCGGCTCGCCGGCCCGTACCGTGGCCCAGGCATCGCCTTGCGCATCCACGCTGCCCAGCACCACGAAATGCAGCAGAGGATAGAACTCGCGGTGCTGGTCCAGCAGGAAGGGGCGCAGGAACTTGCGGCCCGGCATGTCCATGCGGCCCACGACGCCAACGCTTTGCTGGATCGCCAGTTCGCCCGCATGCCAGGGCGAGGCGGGGTTTTGCAGGGGTTGCGGGTGCATGGTGCGCTCCTTTGCCAGGGTTTCAGGGGAGGTATGGCTCAGGCACTCAGGCCCGCAGGCCGGCCGGTGTCTGGGCGAATGCCACGAAGCCCGGCAGCGCCTCGATGCGGCCCAGCCAGGCGCGCACTTCGCGGTAGGGTTGCAGGTCCACATTGCCCTCGGGCGCGCTGGCGATGTAGCTGTACAGGGCCACGTCGGCAATCGTGGGCGTGGCGCCGGTGAGGAAGGGGCGGGTGGTCAGTTGCGCCTCGATCTTGCCGAGGATGGCGTGGGCGCGGGCTATCACTTCCTCGGCCTGGAAGGGGGCCTTGAACACCGTGACCAGCCGGGCCGCTGCCGGGCCGAAGGCAATGGGGCCGGCGGCGATGCTCAGCCATTTCTGGATCTCGGCCTCGGCCTGTGCGCCCAGGGGCATCCAGTCCTGGCGGTCCAGCTTGCGCGCCAGATAGACCAGGATGGCGTTGGAGTCGGCAATCACCGTGCCGTTGTCGTCCAGCACCGGCACCTGGCCCAGCGGGTTCAGCGCCAGGAATTCGGGCTTCTTCTGCGCGCCGTTGGCCAGGTCCACATGGACCAGCTCATGCTCCACGCCCAGCAGGCCGAGGAAGAGGCGGGCGCGGTGGGCGTGGCCGGACAGGGGAAAGTGGTAGAGCTTCATTGCGGTTCCTTGGGGTTGGTGAAGGCGCCGGTTGTCGGCGCCACGGGACGTATCCTCCTTCCCCGCCCGCATCTTTAGAATCCCTGGCGGCGGCAAGTCACTCTTGCGTGAACGCGAACAAAGCGCCGGCGCAAACCTGGGCAGTCCTGCGCGGGCCGCTCGCAGCCGGGCAGATACACGACACAGACAAGGCAGGCACAGATGGATCGCTTCCAGTCCATGACGGCATTTCTCGCGGTGGTGGACACGGGCGGCTTCGCCTCGGCCGCACGTCGGCTCAAGGTCTCGCCCTCGGTGGTGACGCGGGCCGTCTCCGATCTGGAGGAGCGCCTGGGCGTGCGCCTGCTCACGCGCACCACGCGCTTCGTGCGCGTGACCGAGGCCGGCACGGCCTACGCCGACAGCTGCCGCCGCATCCTGGCCGAGCTGGAAGAGGCCGACGAGCATGCCGCCAGCGCCCACGCCGCACCGCGCGGCCGGCTCACGCTCACGGCGCCGGTCAACTTCGGGCGCATGCACGTGCTGCCCGTGGTGCACGACTACCTGGGCCGGTTTCCCGAGGTGGACGTCAACTGCTGGTTTGTGGACCGCGTGGTCAGCCTGGTGGACGAGGGCGTGGACGTGGCCGTGCGCATCGGCGATCTGCCCGATTCCTCGCTGCAGGCCATCCGCGTTGGCAGCGTGCGACAGGTGCTGTGTGCCTCGCCCGCATACCTGGCCAGCCACGGCGTGCCCCAGCGGCCCGAGGAGCTAGCGCAGCACACCACCATCACCGCATCCGGCCTCACCTCCACGCCCGAATGGCGGTTTCTCGAAGGCGACAAGGCCCTGGCCGTGCGCCTGCAGCCGCGCCTCATGTCCATGACCAACGAGGCTGCGGCAGACTGCGCCCTGGCCGGGCAAGGCATCACGCGCCTGCCGCTCTACCAGATCGCCAAGCCCGTGCAGGACGGCGCACTGCGCCTGGTTCTGGAGCCCTTCGAGCGGCCGCCGCTGCCGATTCATGTGGTGCACAGGGAAGGGCGGCACGCCGCGCATCGCGTGCGGGCGTTCATCGATATGGCGGTGGATGCGCTGCGGGTGGCGGCGTTGAGGTGGTAGCGGGCCCGAGACTTCGCTACCGCACGGCCGTGGCCTCGACCCAGACCGTCTGCCCCGGATGGTGCTCCTCAATGGTGGACACGGCATCGTCGATCAAAACGCGGTCCTCCAGCGAGTAGGCAAAGCGGCTGAGGTTGGGCCACTGTCGGGCGGCGTAGTCGGCCTCGGAAATCGCGTCGCTGCCGCACCAGGTAGCGTCGCTTTCGGTGGCGGCGAGAAGTGCCTGTGCCAAGCCGGTAGATGTGATCGCCAGGAAGATCATGGGCATGTGGTCCGGGTGTTGATGATGGACAGTTTGCCTTGGATGGCCCGGCGGGCGGGCCTGCCTGGATCAAACAAAACTAGAATGATAGTCATTCTCGTTGTCGATTCCTCACCTCCCCCGGCCATGCCCACCCCTTCCGCTTCCTGGACCGCTGCGCGCTGGCACCAGCTTTTCTGTGCCTGCCAGCAGCAACTGGTGTCCTATCTGGCCGGCAAGACCGGCAGCCGTGATGAGGCGCAGGAACTGGCCCAGGAAACCTGGCTGCGCCTGGCCGATGCGCCGCCGCAGCTGCCCGATGGCAGCTCGCCCACGCTCGAAGCCGCGCGGGCCTACCTGTTTGCCACGGCCAAGCATCTGGCGATAGACAGGCTGCGCCAGCGCGGTGCGCAGCAGCGCTGCATGGACGACTGGGCGCAATTGCAGCCCGAGGCCGAAGGCGATGTGGCCGACCGCGCCATGTACCGGCAGGCACTGGCCGTGGTGGAGCGCACGATTGCAGACCTGCCCGAGCGCATGCAGGCCGCCTTGCTGGGCCACCGCCTGCATGGCGAGCGGCAGGCCGACATCGCCCGGCGTCTGCAGGTCTCCCTGAACACCGTGGAGCGCGACCTGATGCAGGCCGATGCCTGCCTGGAAGCCGCCTTGCTGCGCTGGCGCGGCGGGGTGGAGGCGGGCTTGCAGGCCTCTTCCAGAAAGCGGCGGCGGCGTGCCCTGGGCGCGCTGCTGGGCGCGGCCGGCATGGCCAGCGCGGCCTGGCCCGCCTGGCAGATGTGGAGCCGCCGCGTGCTGTGGCAAGGTGAACTGGCCAGCGCCACGGGCGTGCAGCGCAGCCTGGAACTGCCCGATGGCAGCGTGCTGCGCGTGGACGCCGCCAGCCGCGTGGCGCTGACCTACCGTGCCGACCTGCGACAGGCACGGCTGCTGGAAGGCGCCGCCTTCTTTGCCGTGGCGCGCGATGCGGCACGGCCCTTTGTGGTGGAGGCCGGCCCCTTGCGCGTGACCGTGCTGGGCACGCGCTTTGGCGTGGAACTGGAGCCCGATGCGGTGCGGGTGCAGGTGGAGTCGGGCCAGGTGCGGGTGGAGCATGCGGCCACCGGACGCAGCCAGTTGCTGCAGGACAGCCAGTCGCTGCGCATTCCCCTGGACGGCGGGGCAGGAGATACCGATGGCGCTGCCTGGCAACCGCAGCTCCAGCAACGGCCCGCGGCCTGGCGCGAGGGCGAGCTGGTCTTCGAGCAGGAACCGCTGGGCCGCGTCGTGCACCGGCTGGGCCGCTACACGCGGCGCCGCCTGGTGGTGGAGGAGGGCGCGGCGCAACTGGCCATCAGCGGCCATGTGCGCATTGCCCAGGCCGAGCGATGGTTGCGCGGGCTGCCGCAGTTCGCCCCGGTGCAGGTCAGCGTGCTGGACGACGGCGGCCTGCGGATTGCGCGGCGCGGCGGGCGCGCGGAGCCGTGAGGTTTTTTTCAGGGTTTTTGGGAGTGACTCGTATTTGCATATGAAAGGCCGGGCGCCCTGCCTGTGCCGGCGATTCGCAATGAGCCTGTCTTCCAGAAAGTCCTTATGTCCGCTCTCAAGTCCTCCCGATTCCCATTCCGCCTCCCTCTCCGCCGCACAGCGGTATTTCATGCATGTGCAGGCCTGGTGCTGGGCCTGCAGCTGCAGTTGGCCGCCGCGCAATCGGTGTCCTTCGACGTGCCGGCCCAGCCGCTGGCCCAGGCGCTGAGCCAGTTTGCGCGCCAGGCGGGGCTGCAGCTCACCTACTCCTCCGAACTGGTGCAGGGCCGGCAGGCCCCGGCGCTCAACGGCAGCCACGATGTGCGCCAGGGCCTGGCGGCGTTGCTTCAGGGCAGCGGCCTGCAGGGGCGCATCGAGGGCGGTACGCTGACCCTGCTTCCCACTGCCGCCAACGCGCCTGAGAACGCGCACCGCCTGTCCGAGATCACCGTCACGGCCGGCGACCAGTATGTGAGCCTGCTGCCCGCGCCCTACGCCGGCGGGCAGGTGGCCAAGGGCGTGCGCCTGGGCGTGCTGGGCAATACCGGCAACATGCAGGCGCCGTTCAGCACCACCAGCTACACGTCCGAGGCCGTGCGCAACCAGCAGGCCGGCACCATTGCCGAGGCGGTGAACCGCGACCCTTCCGTGCGCTACACCGTGCTGCCGGGCGGCAACGTGGACAACCTCTATATCCGGGGCTTTCCGATCTGGGAGGGCAACTCGGGCGAGATCGCCTTTGACGGCATCTACGGCATTGCTCCCAACTACCGCGTGCGCACCGAGTACGTGGACCGCATCGAGGTGGTCAAGGGGCCCGGCGCGCTGCTGTTCGGCATGTCGCCCAACGGCTCGGTGGGCGGGGTGATCAACATCGCGCCCAAGCGTGCCAATGAAGACGTGGCGCGGCTGACCACGGGCTGGACTTCGGACAGCCTCTGGCGTGCCCATGCCGACGTGGGCCGGCGCTTCGGCGACGAGGCCCAGTACGGCATCCGTGTGAACGCCAGCAAGTACGGCGGCGATACGTCCATGGACCATCAAAGCACCGACGGCCATGTGCTGGCCGTGGCGCTGGACTACGAGGTGGAGCGCTTCCGTGCCACGCTGGACCTGCTCTCGCAGGACGAGCGCATCGACGGCGTGGGCCGGCCCATCATGCCTACGGGACTCACCTCCATGCCTGCTGCGCCCGATGGCCGGCGCAACGTGACCCAGCCCTGGGAATGGTCCAAGAACCGCGAGCGCGCCGTGCTGCTGCGCACCGAACTGGACCTCACGCAGCAGCTCACGCTGTTCGCCAACATCGGCCAGTCGCGCGCCGATGTGGACCGCATCTACGACTCGGCCCCGCGCCTGACCAGTGCGGCGGGCGCCACCAGCATCACGCCCACCTACGCGGTGTTCGACGTGGACCGCAGCACCATCGACGCGGGCCTGCGCTCGCGCTTTGCGCTGGCCGGTGTCAAGCATTCGGTCACGCTGCAGCTGGCCAGCTACCGCGAGGATTTTCACCGCGCGCTGCAGGCGGGCTCCACCGTGGCGTCCAACATCTATGCGCCCATTGCCCACGCGCCGCAGAGCATTGCGCGGCCTTCGGCCATTCCGCGCATCCATGACAACCGCAACACCAGCCTGGCGCTGGTGGACACGCTCTCGCTGCTGCAGGACCGGCTGCAACTGTCGCTGGGCCTGCGCCACCAGGCCATCAAGTCCACCAACTACAACGTGCTCACGGGCGGCACCGCCAATGTCTACGACGAGAGCGTGACCACGCCCGCCGTGGGGGTGGTCTGGCGCCAGGCGCCCAACTGGAGCCTCTACGCCAACTACATCGAAGGCCTGAGCAAGGGCGACATCGCGCCGCCCGCCGCCAGCAACTACGGCGAGGTGCTGCGTCCCTACAAGAGCCGCCAGTACGAAGTGGGCAGCAAGTACGACTTCGGCAGCTTCATGGCCACGGCCGCCCTGTTCAGCATTGAAAAACCCAGCGGCGGCCTGGACCAGGGCGTCTACAAGACCAACGGCGAGCAGCGCAACCTGGGCATGGAGCTGTATGCCTACGGCGAGGCCGCGCGCGGCCTGCGCCTGCTCGGTGGCGTGACCTGGCTCAAGCCCGAGATCACGCGCTCGGCCACGCCTGCGCTGGTGGGCAACCGGCCCATTGGCACCTCGCGCCTGCTGGCCAACCTGGGCGTGGAATGGGATGTGCCCGCTCTTGAAGGCCTGACCCTGGTCGGCGACCTGGCATACACCGGCGCCCAGTTCGTGGACCAGGCCAACCGCCTGCGCATCCCGGGCTGGACACGCACCGACCTGGGCCTGCGCTACGCCACCCGCATCGCGGGCCGCAAGACCACGCTGCGCGCCACGGTGCAGAACGTGGCCGACCGCAAGGCCTGGGCCGGCGTCACGTCCTGGGGCGCCGTCTCGCCGATGATTCCGCGCACCTTCGTGGTATCGGCTTCGGTGGATTTCTGAGGCATTTCTGAGGCACCTGGCGGCCTAGGCGCCTTCCGCACCTCGGCGAATGGCGGCGCTCTGCGCAGCAGGGGCTGTCTGGCCGTCACGCACTGCGGCTTTGCGCGCCGGCAGCCATCGGCAGGCAGCCAACGCCGCCAGAACCGCCAGCGCCGCGCAGCCGAAGATGGCCTGCAGCCCGTGGCCCAGCGTGGCGGTGACGGCATCGGCGTGTGCTGCCAGGGGGCTGGCCGCAGCCAGCTCCTGTTTCATCAAATGGGTGAGCAGGGCTGCCAGCAAGGCTACGCCGGCGGCGCCGCCCAGGCTGCGCAGCATGACGGGTGCCGCCGTGGCAATGCCCAGGTGCCGGGCCGGCGACACACGCTGCGCCACCACGGTGATGATGGGAAACATCAGCCCCAGCCCCAGGCCCAGCGGCAGCAGTCCTGCGGACAGGGCCAGCGGTGCCTGCGGCAGCCAGTGCAAGGCCGCGGTGATCAGCCCGAACGACAGCAGCATCAGCACGCAGGCCACCCGGGCGAGCGACGCGGCTGGCGTCTGGGCGCGCAGGCGCCGGCCGCTGCCAATGGCCCCTGCGGTGATGCCGGCCATCAGTGGCGCCAGGTGCCAGGCGGAACCGGTAGGCGACAGGTGCAGGCCAATCTGCAGATACTGCGGAAGGAAGACAACGGCCGCATACAGCGCAACGCCCGTGGACAGGGCCAGGAAACTGACCGCCGCGTAGGCCGGGTGGGCAAACAGCGACAGGGGCAGCAGCGGATGGGTGGCACGGCGCTGGCGCACGAAGAATGCCAGGGCAAACTTGGCGCCCAGGGCCAGCAGCACCCACAGCGACAGCTGCTCGGGCAGATTCAGGTGGCTGTGCTGGGTGGCCAGCAGCAGGCTGACCAGGGCTGCGGCCAGCAACACGGCACCCAGCCAGTCGATGCGCTGGCGGGGCCGGGGCTCGGCGGCAGCCTCCGGCGCAGCCGCCCTGGCGGGCAGCGCCCATGCCAGCACTCCCCAGGCCAGCCCTGCGAGCGGCACATTCAGCCAGAACGCCCAGTGCCAGGACAGATGCTCCACCAGCGCCCCGCCCAGCAGCGGGCCGACCATGGTCGATACGCCATAGGCGGCGCCCAGCAGGCCCTGGTAGCGGGCCCGTTGTTCAGGCGCAAACAGGTCGGCAAGGGTCAGCATCGTCAGCGTCATGAGCCCGCCGCCGCCCGCGCCCTGCAGGGCACGCGCCAACACCAGCTGCTGCAGGTCATGGCTGGCACCACAGGCCAGGGAGCCGGCCAGGAACAGGCCGATGGCCAGCAGCAGCATGGGCTTTCTGCCCAACACATCGGCCAGCCGCCCGTACAGCGCAATCACCACGGTGGCCGCCAGCAGATAGGCCGAGAACACCCAGGCCAGCGGCCAATGGCCCGGCAGTTCGCGGGCCATCACGGGCAGGGCGGTCGAAAGAATGGTCTGGTCCAGGGCCGCAAGGACGAGCGTCAGCACGAGCATGGCGAAGCAAAGCAGGGGCAGGTTCCGCCGACCGGGCGGGGAAGTCAGCGAGGTTGTGGGCATGGGCGTCATGGGCGTGCAGCGGCGAGGGCTTGGGTTGAGGCAACGGCCGCCAGTGTCGGGAGCGGTATGGATTTTGTACAGTGCAATGTATTGAACGTATGATTTCGCATGGCGAACACATACGACCTCAACCTGCTGATTGCACTGGATGCCTTGCTCAGCACCGGCAGCGTGACGCAGGCGGCCGGGCGCATGCACCTGAGCACTCCCGCCATGAGCCATACGCTGGCACGCATCAGGGAGGCGTTTGGCGATCCCATCCTGGTGCGTGCGGGCCGCAGCCTCGTGCCCACGCCGCGCGCCCTGGCCCTGGCGGAGCCGGTGCGCGCGCTGCTGGCCCAGGCGCGGGCGCTGCAGGACCCTGTCGACGCGGGAGGACTGGCGGGCCTGCGCCGCCGCTTCGTGGTGCGGGCGCCCGAAGGCATTGCTGTCGTCTTCGGTGCCAGCCTCTCGCGTGCGCTGGAGGCGGAAATGCCGCTGGCCAGCCTGCAGTTCCTGCCCGAAACCCATGCCGACCCGGGGGCCCTGCGCGAAGGCCGCATCGACCTGGACGTGGGCAGCTTTCGCAGCATGGACCCGGAAACCGAGAGCCTGGTGATATCGGAGCAGACCTTGGTGGGCGTCGTGCGCGCCGGCCATCCCCTGTTGAAGTCCACCAGAAAGTCGCAACGGCCGAGCGCCGCGCAGTTCGCCGCCGCGCGCCACGTCGGCATCACCCAGCGCCCGGGTGAAAGCTCGCCCGTGGACGCTGCCCTGGAGGCGCTGGGCCTGCAGCGGCAACTGGCGCTGCTGGTGCCCAGTTCGTTCTCGGCCCTGATTGCGGCCTCCCGCACCGACCTGGTGGCCTGCGTGCCGACACGCACGGCGCATGGCATGGCCGCATCGCTGGGGCTGGTGGTGTTTGCCCTGCCCATCGACGTGCAGGTGCAGCCCATGCGCATGGCCTGGCATCCGCGCCATCAGGCGGATCCCGCGCATCAATGGTTGCGCGACTGCATTCAACGGCAGCTCGATGATCCGCAATGGATCAGGCCTTCCGTAGCATCGCTGACGGATGGGGCCGACAGGGGGGGTACCTGACCCGCGCCGTGGCGGGAGCGGCCCGGTTCTCCCACCATCGGTCTATGCTCGCGGCATGAACGCAAGCAAGACCCTGCTGATCGTCTACCACTCCATGACCGGCGGCACCCGCCAGATGGCCGAGGCCGCGCGCGACGGCGCAGCGGCCGAAGGCCAGGGCGTGCAGGTGCGCCTGCTGCATGCCTCCGCGGCCGGCCCCGACGATGTGCTGTCCGCCGACGGCTACCTCTTCGCCACCCCGGAAAACCTGGCCGCCATCAGCGGGCAGCTCAAGGACTTCTTCGACCGCAGCTACTACGCGGCGCTGGAGCACCTCAATGGCAGGCCCTATGCCAGCCTCATCTGCGCGGGCAGCGACGGCCAGAACGCCGCCCGCCAGATCGCCCGCATCGCCACCGGCTGGCGCCTCAAGCCCGTGGCCGAGCCCCTGATCATCTGCACCCACGCCCAGACCACCGAAGCCATCCTGGCGCCCAAGCGGATTGCCGCAGCTGAGCTGGAGCAGTGCCGGGCGTTGGGGGAGGCGATGGGGGCCGGGCTGGCGCTGGGGGTGTTTTGAGGGTTGCCAGCATCTTGGGTGCCCTACATTTCTTGGTGGCCCGGTCGCCCGGTGTTGTTCAGCCGAACAGGCGCGACCAGAATCCGCCTTTTCCGCCGACCTGCTGACGGGCTCCCTGCATGTGAGCGCGTATGCCGAGCAGTTGGGCATTGTCCGGATCGTGGCGCAGGGCGATCTCGACCAGTTCAGGCTGAAGGTGCGAGGCCTTGAGCTGGCCCAGGGCCCTGAGGGCGGTGACCTTGTGCGCGTGAACGAAGCTCATGCTGCGAACTTCCCATTGCGCTTGCTGTTGCTGCGGCGAAAGCTGCGCATAGCGGCGCTCGGCTTCGGCCACGATGTCGAGGACGTCCTGGTGGTGGCTGGTCTCGTTGAGATAGGCGCATGCGGTCTGCGCGCAGTCCAGATACAGGCCGGTATCAAGCGCGTAGTCCTCCATCAGCAGCAGTGACAGGTCGGTGGCTTGCTTGCGGTTCCCCAGTTGCCGATAGGCATGGCGCAGGTTTTCCAGCAGGGCCTGGAAACAGGTCTGCTGCAGCCCGGCTTCGAGGACGGCTGCCGCCTGCTCGTACTGTTCCTGCGCGTTGTACAGCACGCCCAGGTTGTTGCAGCACATGGCATAGGTGTGGATGTCCAGCGCGGTGGGCACGGCCTCCTGGCCGTTTGCCGGCGTGCCGGTGCTGGCGAAGCGCTCCAGACAGCGTTCGTAGAGTGTGGTCTGCAGGCGCTCGATTTCCTGCAGGGCCGCTGCATCCGTGTCGGGGCGCTTCCACTTGCCCACGGTCACGCCGGCCGTGTAGTAGTCGGGTGCCGCCGGGCTATCAGCCAACTCGGGATAGGAAAAGATGCTGCGCCAGGGCACGGCATGCTCCATCTCGAAAATGCGGGCTTGCAAGTCCACCTGGGGCTGCAAGGCATGAGACTTGCGGTAGGCCGCCAGCGCGGGCTCGGGTTCGTCCAGCCAATAGTGGGCACTGCCCAAATAGCGGTGTCCATAGGCATTGCCTGGTGACATTGCCAGTGCGCGCTGCGCCCATTCGCCGACCTGGCGCAATGCCGCGCTGCGGTCCTCGGTGAATTGGTCACTGGAATCGAGATACACCAGGCACAGCATCAGCCATGACCATTCGCTACCCTGGCCTGATTCGGCAGTGGCCTGAATGCTGGTCAAGAGGCTGGCAATCGCTTCGTTGTCCAGATGGCTGAAAACCGTGGTGCCGGACCATAGCGCATGCATGCGCGCGTGGTCGCCCTGGCTGAAGGAATGCATTCCTTGGGAAATCAGTCGGTCCATGGTCTGTTGGGAATATTGTGGGAGGCGCCATCGTATCCGCTGTGTTTGACAGGAGGATCGGGCATCACTCAACGGGAGTGACAAGACGCCTTTGTAGATAATGTCTGAACAACAGGTCAAAGCCCCGTCAACTGCGGCAATGCCTTCTCGCAGGCCTTGCGGCACAGGTAGCGCAGGTCCTGTTCACCATCTTCACTGCGCAGGTAGCCGGCGCCGGCGGCGTTGATGTTCCATTCATAGACCTTGCCCGAGCGCAGCAGCCGTCCGCTGAAACTGCAGGGCAGGATGATGGATTCCTCGTGGAAGCTGCCAGCCGAGACTTGCTTTGCCGTCGCGAAATAGCGGGCCACGTCGGCGGCGTCCAGGCTGACTTTCTCGCATCCCATTGTCTCGCCCGTGCCTACGGACCGGTTGACCGGGCCGATGACGGAAATGGGTGTCGCCTTGGTCGCGTGTTTGGGCGTGGATGTGGAAGTAGATGAGGCCTGCAGCGGCGCATGCAGGCACAGCATCACGGCAGCCCAGGCCGCAATGCGCAGGCCGCGAGAGGGATTGTTGAAAAGCTGGCTGGATGGCATGGCTCAGGCTCCCGTGAAGATGTAGCGCAGCAATTGGGCGCCTTCGGTCGCCTCCTTGCGGGCAATGGCGCCGTGGGAGTAGACATCGGACAGAAGCTTGAGCTTGTAATGGTCCACCAATTGCTGGGTCAGCCATTTGGTCTGGAACAGCTGCGATTGGGTGGGCGCCTCGTAGTCCTTGGTCGATGGCAGGAAACGGCCCACCACCTCAATGCCCACGGAGTCGCTGTTGGCCGGATAACGCAACGGATAGGCCTTTGTGTTCTCGTGCGATGACACATTCTTGGCCCGCTTGCTGAAGCTCAGGCCCTTTTGGTGCAGCAGGGCATTGATATTTTTGAGTTCCGTGGGATCGCAGGTGCTCTCGTTGACGCAGCGCGGCTGAAGAATTCCCACATGCCAGCAGATCTTTTCCAGACTGGCGGTTTGGTAGATCTTCCCGTCCTTCTCGATCAGAAAGTGCGCCCCCGTCTTCTGGCCGCTCTTGTAGGCATTGAGCACGCTGGCGGCCGTGGACGAGTCTGTGCGGTGCAGGACGATGGAGGTGACGGACAGCAAGGCGCCGTGCTCTATGGACGGATAGGTCTTGACTTCGACGCTTTTGTCTACCATCAATCCTTTTTCGATAGTGGCCAATTATTTCTCCCTCTGTATTCAGGCTGAATGAATGCGAATGGCGGAAAGCCGGGAGAGCATACGTGGCAGAGGGATATGAATGATTCAAAATGTACAATTCATGCCTGATTGGAAATATCTTGAAACAATTAAGGAGATTTATGAAGTCTTGATGAATGGTGAGCGCATGTGTTCATGGCTTTGCATCGGCCATGAAGTCCCTCACGGCCTTGTACACCTGTCTAATGGGTTTTGATTTCGATGATCATTCCGAAGATAAGCGCAATCCCCAACCCAAAAAGAGTGCCAAGAGAATTCAGGAAAATATATTCAAGATCCGTAGAAAACGGACCATTCATGGAAAAAATCAGAGAAATGCCAAGATATGCAATGGAGCCTGCGATGGCTCCATAGATCGAAAGATTCAATAGTGTCAAACGGTTGTGTTTATTCAGCATGAATATGCCAGGCAGACCCAGAATGACGAAGCCTGTGTAGCTGCAGGCCCAAATCGGGAAGATCAGCAAGCCGATCCAGCTGTCCCCGCTGATTCTTGCTGTGGCAAGAACTGCCAATATCACCGCGGGGAAAAATGGCGCAGCCAAGCATGCGGCAAGCATTCTGGGCGTAATGCAGATAAATGATTGAGTCTGCAACTCATGGGCGTCTGGCCTGACGGAATTCATCCGTTGCGGAATCATTTTTTCCATGATGGAGTGGTGGATTCACAGTGGGAAATGGCTGAAAGGAGTTGCCATCGTATTTGCCCTCTGTGAAGTCAGTGAGAAGTGGCTTGGACCGGCAATTCACGACTGGCCCGTGAGCCGGTGCCCCAGCACCGCCACCACAATGCAGCCCATCCCGACCCACTGTGCGGCTGACGGCACGGCGCCAAACCAGACCAGGTCCACCAGCAAGGCCATGGCGGGGTAGACGAAGGACAGTGCCGCAATGGCGGGCGCCGGCAGCCGCTGGAATGCGGCATACATCACCGTGTACATGAAGGCCGTATGGACCAGTCCCAGGGTCAGCACCATGGAGGCGGCCCGCGCTGACAGCAACTGAGGGCTGGCTGCGGCGATATGGGTGAGCAGGGGCAGGGCCCACAGGCTCAGCACCAGTCCGCCCGCCAGCATCTGCAGCATGGCGATCTGGGCCGAGGGCATGTGGCCTAGGCGGCGCGTGGCGACCGTGGTGCCTGCGTAGAGTGCGGCGGCCAGCAGGGCCAGGGCCACGCCTATCCAGGCGCCTGTTCCAGCATGCGATGCATCCATGCCATCCAGCCCGACCAGGCCGCTGCTCAGTGCCACCCCCAGCAGGGCCAGCAGCAGCCAGGGCAGCTTGCGGCGTTCGACGGGCTCGCCCTGCAGCGCCGACAGAGCCAGCAGCATGAAGGGCTGCACGTGATAGACCACGGTGGCCACGGCGATGGAGCTGTAGTGGTAGGCGCTGAACAGGGCGACCCAGTTCAACACCAGGGCGATGCCGCCCCCTGCCAGCCACAGCCATTCACGGCCTTGAGGGGCGACCCATTCGCGCCGCCAGGCCAGCCACAGGCCCAGGCCCAGTGCGCCCAGCACGCAGCGGGCGAATACGACCAGCAGCGGCGGCAGCGCGCTTTCCACGACGAGCAGGCCGATGGTGCCCGACAGCGCCATGGCCAGCAGCATGCGCCAGGTGCCGCCCTGGCTGGTTCGGGGCCGTGTGGGTGAGGTTGCAGAGGTGAGGCTGGGGTTGTGGGACATGGTGTCGATTCCTGGGCGCGCTTCGGTATGGAGCGCATGGCCGTATCTTGCGGACCCTGCAATCAATCAACAATCCGCCAGTCATTCAAATTAATATTGCCTGCCATGCAACAAAGACCGGAGTAGCGCCTTGCCCGATACCGCCATGCCCCTGGATGAAATGCTGGTCTTCGCCCGCGTGGTGGAGCACCAGAGCTTTGCGGGCGCGGCCCGGCAATTGGGGCTGACGACTTCGGCAGTGAGCCGCAGCGTGGGGCGGCTGGAGGCGCATTTCGGGCTGCGGCTGCTGCAGCGCACCACGCGCTCGCTGTCGCTGACCGAGGCGGGAGCCGAGATCCACCAGGCCTGCCTGCGGCTGGTGGCGGATGCCCAGGCCGTGCAGGCGCTGGCCGGTCAGCTGCGCCAGCAGCCGCGCGGGCTGCTGAAGATCAGCGCGCCGGCCGTGCTGGGTGATATCTGGCTGTCGCCGCTGCTGCCGGGCTTTTGCGCGCGCTGGCCCGAGGTGCAGGTGCAGGTGGACATGACGGACCGCATGGTGGACCTGGTGGCCGAAGGGCTGGACCTGGGCCTGCGCATCAGCGTGCCGGGCCAGATCGCGCCGGGGCTGGTGGCGCGGCCGCTCAAGACCATCCGCTATGTGCTGGTGGCCACGCCCGGCTATCTGGCGCGGCATGCGCAGATCACGGAGCCCGGGCAACTGCTGGCGCATCCCTTCATCAGCCTGGGCTACGGGCAGTTCCAGAACGAGGTGGAGTTGCGCCCGCTCCACCCTGCGACCGCGCCCGCCATGCGGCTGCTGGTGAATACGCCCATCACCATTGCCAGCAGCCTGGGCATCATCCACGCGCTGCAGCAGGGGCCGGGCATCGGCGTGGTGGCCGACTTTGCCGCGCAGGCGGCGCTGCAGGCCGGGCAGCTGGCGCCCGTGCTGCCGGGCTGGGCGCTGTGCGGCAAGTACGCGCCGCGCGTGGTGCATGCGGTCTATGCGCCCACGCGCCATGTGCCGCTGAAGCTGCGGGCGCTGATCGACTACCTGGTCGAGGTGGAGGGTGAGGGCGCCACGGCCTCCACCGCCTAGCCCATGCGCCTGCGCAGCGCCGCGCTGGCCCAGTCCACGGCCACGGACAGCGCCAGCATGGCGATGATGACGGTGCTGGCCTGGGCGTAGTGGAACAGCGACAGCTCGAAGTACAGCAGCTGCCCCAGCCCGCCCGCGCCCACGAAGCCCAGGATGGCGGCCATGCGGATGTTCATCTCCCAGCGGTACAACGTGTAGGCCAGCAACTGCGGCGCGGCGCCGGGCAGCGTCGCGTAGAGGAAGGCCATGGCGCGGCCGCTGCCGGACAGGCGCAGCGCTTGGGTGGGGGCGGCGGGCTGGTTCTGCAGGGCCTCGGCATACAGGCGCCCCAGCACGCCGGCCGTGTGCAGCGCCAGCGCCAGCGCGCCTGCGAACGGGCCCAGGCCCACGGCCAGGGCGGTGATGGTGGCCCAGACCAGCTCGGGCACGGAGCGCAGCACGTTGAGCACCAGGCTCCAGGGAGCGCGCCAGCGCGGCAACGCCAGCAGCAGGCCCAGCACGGCCGCCAGCAAGGTGCCGACCACGGAGATGGCCAGCGTCTCCCACACGCCCACGGCCACCTTGCGCAGCCATTCGGCGCTGGTGTCGGGCGGGAAGAAGCTGATGACGAATTCCAGCATGGACCGGCCCGCCGCGCCGGTGAACAGCGAGGGCAGGTCCATCTCCAGCATGGCAAAGCTGGCGGCGACGCCCAGCGCCAGGGCGGCGCAGGTGAGGGCGCTGCGCCAGCCCCAGGCGCTGGCGCGTGCGGCGGGTGGCGTGTCCAGCGCGCGGCGCAGGCCGCGCGAGAGCAGGTCGGCGCCCCAGACCAGCAGCATGAAGGTCAGCAAGATGGTGGAGGCCTCGCCGCCGTTGAGCATCTTCATGGCCTGGTCCATGAGCTGGCCCAGGCCGCCCGCGCCCACAAAGCCCATGACCACCGAGGCGCGTATGGCGCACTCCCAGCGGTAGACGGTGTACGAGGTCAGCTCGCGCGCTGCCTGGGGCAGCAGGCCGTAGAGCATGGCCAGCGGCCGGCGCGCGCCCGCCTGCGCCAGGGCACGTGCGGGCGCGGGGTCGGCCGATTCCAGGATTTCCGCATAGACCTTGGCCAGCATGCCGCCATAGGTCAGGCCCAGGGCCAGCACGCCAGCGGCCGGCCCCAGGCCGAAGACGCGCACGAAGACCAGGGCCCAGACCAGCTCGGGCACGCCGCGCAGGATGGTGAGCAGGCCGCGCGTGACGGGCTTGAGCGCCCGCCGCTCGCGCGCGGCGCCCGTGACCAGGTAGGCCAGCGGCGCGGCCAGCACAAAGGCCAGGGCCATGCCGGCCGTGGCAATGGCCAGGGTCTCCAGCGTGGCGCGGCCCAGGTAGCCGAGGAAGTCGCGCCCGGTCTCGGGCGGAAGAAACGTGGCCAGAAAGCGGCCTATGACCTGCAGGTTGCCGGGATCGAACAGCGCGCCCAGGCTGAAGCCTGCGCCCTGGAACAACGGCCACAGAACGACGGCTGCCAGTACCAGGGCGCCGAGGCGGCGGGGCGCAGCGGGGTCACGCAGCGCGTGCAGATCGGAACTCAACGGCATGCGGATGCGGACAGCGGTGCGGCAAAGGCGGCGGGCGCGGGTGTCCACGCAGGGCCGGAGGGATCATCGCCAGGATGCTCGGACCCATACAGCGCACGCAGGTGTTCCTGCGTGACTTCAGCCGCCGGCAGGTCGAAGGCGATGGCGCCATCGCGGATGCCCACGATGCGCGCAAAGCAGGCCAGCGCCAGGTCCACGGCATGCAGGCTGGCCACCAGGGTGGCGCCGCGCGCGGCCGCTTCGTGCACCAGCAGTTGCACGGTGGACAGGGCCAGGGCCGGGTCCAGCGCGGCCACGGGCTCGTCGGCCAGGATGAGCTCGGCCTGTTGGTAGAGCACGCGGGCGATGCCCACGCGCTGCAGCTGCCCGCCGGAGAGCTGGTCACAGCGCGCGAACAGCTTGTCTGCCAGCTGCACGCGGGCCAGGGCCTCGCGCGCGCCAGCGGTGTCCTGTGGGTACAGCAGCGAAGCCAGCGCCTTCCAGGCCGGCCACCGGCCCAGGCGCCCGGCCAGCACCGCCGTGACCACGCGCTGGCGCGGCGGTATGGGCGGCGCCTGGTGCACCGTGCCGATGCGCGCGCGCAGCAGCCGGGGAGCCCCCGCGCTGGACGCAGGCACCTCGTCGCCCAGCACGCTGCGCCGGCCCTGGCTGGGCGCCAGCGCCGTGCCGATGACGGACAGCAGCGTGGTCTTGCCCGCGCCCGAGGGGCCGATCAGCGCAATGGCCTCGCCCTGGCGTGCGGCCAGCGTCACGCCGCGCAGCGCAATGCCGCCGCCGGCGTGGGTCAGGCCCACGCCTTCCAGTTCAAAGCTCATGGATTGCGCCTGCTGCGGCTTACTTGAGCAGGCCGGCCGACTTGGCGGCAGCCTCGATGCCTTCGTAGTTCGAGGCCTGGGTGGGCACGAAGCGCGCGGCGCGCTGCAGCTCCAGGATGGCCTTGTGCTCGGGCTTGGCCGGGTCCAGCGCCAGGAAGGCGTCGGTCAGCTTCTTGACCAGGGCCGGGTCCAGATCGCCGCGCACGGTCCAGTTGTAGTCGAAGTAGGGCGGTGTGGTGGCGAACACGCGCACCTTGCTGGTATCGACCTTCTTGCTCTCCACCAGCTTGTCCCAGACCGATGCGTTGAGCACGCCGGCCTCGGCCTTGCCTGCGGCCACGAAGGCCACGGTGGCGTCATGCGCGCCGGAGAAGGCCACGGTCTTGAAGTCCTTCTCGGGGTTGATGCCGTCCTGCTGCAGGAAAAAGCGCGGCATCAGGCTGCCCGAGGTGGACGAGGGCGCGCCAAAGGCGAAGCTCTTGCCCTTGAGGTCGGCCAGGGTCTTGATGGCGGGGTTGGCCGTGATGAACTTGGAGGTGAACTTGGCGTCTTCCTCGCGCTGCACGATGGGGATGGCCGTGCCGTTGGTGCGGATCTTGGCCTGCACGAAGGTGAAGCCGCCCAGCCATGCCAGGTCCAGCTTGCGCGTGGCCAGCGACTCGACCACGGCGGCGTAGTCGGTCACGGGCGTGAACACCACTTTCATGCCGGTCTGGGCCGAGAGGTACTTGCCCAGCGGCTCGAACTTGCGCTGCAGCTCGGTGGGAGCTTCATCCGGGATGGCCGAGACGCGCAGCACGGCGGGTTCGGCGGCCAGCGCGGGCAGGCTGGACAGGGTGGAGGCGGCCAGCACGCAGGCAGCCGCCTGGCGCAGCGCCGAGCGGCGCGCAGGAATGTGGTTCATGGATGGGCTCCGTTCAATCAGCCACCGCCGTCCGGATACACGGCGGTTTAATGGGCGCCCGGGATGACCGGGCGCCGAAGGTACAAGGGCGGTACACCGACCGCTGAGGCTGCATTGTAGGGAGCGGGCTTTTCCGTTGGGGAGCGTCAGATATGGGGGGCGCCTCAGGCCGCCAGCGCGCGCATCTCGGCGATCAGGTCGGCCTTGCCCTCGAAGCCTATGCCCGGCAGCGGCGGCAGGGTGACGTGGCCGTTGTCCACCTTCACGCCGTCGGGGAAGCCTCCATAGGGCTGGAACAGGTCGGGGTAGCTTTCGTTGCCGCCCAGGCCCAGGCCGGCGGCAATGGCCAGCGACATCTGGTGGCCGCCGTGCGGAATGCAGCGGCTGGGCGACCAGCCATGGGCCTTGAGCATGTCCAGCGTGCGCAGGTACTCGACCAGGCCGTAGCTGAGTGCGCAGTCGAACTGCAGCCAGTCGCGGTCCGGGCGCATGCCGCCGTGGCGGATCAGGTTGCGCGCGTCCTGCATGGAAAACAGGTTCTCGCCCGTGGCCATGGGGCCCTGGTAGACCTCGCCCAGGCGGGCCTGCAGTTCGTAGTCCAGCGGGTCGCCGGCTTCCTCGTACCAGAACAGCGGGTACTGGCCAAGGGCGCGGCCATAGTCGAGCGCGGTGGCCAGGTCGAAGCGGCCGTTGGCATCCACGGCCAGCTGCTGGCCCGGGCCCAGAATTTTGAGCACGGACTCGATGCGCTCGCAGTCCTCGGCCAGCGAGGCGCCGCCGATCTTCATCTTCACCACCGAGTAGCCGCGCTCCAGGTAGCTTTCCATCTCGCGGCGCAGGCCGTCCAGGCCCTTGCCGGGGTAGTAGTAGCCGCCAGCGGCATAGACGAAGACGCGCGGGTTGGGCGTGCCGCTGCCGTAGCGCTCGGCCAGCAGCTGGTACAGGGGCTTGCCCGCTATTTTTGCCGTGGCGTCCCAGACGGCCATGTCGATGGTGCCCACGGCCACCGATCGCTCGCCGTGGCCGCCGGGTTTTTCATTGATCATCATGCGCGCCCAGATCCTGTGCGGGTCCAGGTTGTCGCCGCTGTCATCCAGCAGGCTGCCAGGCTCTGCTTCCAGCACGCGCGGGATGAAGCGCTCGCGCATCAGCGCGCCCTGGCCGTAGCGGCCGTTGGAGTTGAAGCCGTAGCCGATGACGGGGCGGCCGTCGCGGATCACGTCCGTGACCACGGCCACCAGGCTGAGCGTCATCTTCGAGAAATCGATGTAGGCGTTGCGGATGTCCGATTTGATGGGACGGGTGGATTCGAGGATGTTGACGATTTTCATGGTGCTTGCGGATGAAGGATGGGTGTCGGGGTGGGCTCAGCGCGGCAGCGACGAGCCGCCGCAGATGGCGATGTCCTGCCCCGTGATGGCGGCGGCTTGCGGCGACAGCAGGTAGCCGACCAGGGCGGCGATCTCGGCCGGCTCTATCAGCCTGCCCAGCGGCGGCAGGCGCGGCGCGCTGCCGGCCCGGGCGGGGTCGCCCAGCATGGCGGTGGCCGTGGCAGCCGGGGAGACCACGTTCACCGTCACGCCCTGGCCAGCGACTTCGGCGGCCCAGCTGCGTGCCAGCGCAATCAGCGCGGCCTTGGTGGCCGCGTACTGCCCGCGCCCGGGCATGCCCTGGGCCACGCGGCTGCCGATGAAGACCACGCGCCCGCCGCCGCGCGCGGCCATGCCGGGCACGATGGCGTCGGCCAGCCGCGTGGCGGCATCCACATGCAGGCGCCACATGAGCTCGCCGCCCGCGTGGTCCAGCAGGCCCAGCGGCCCCACGCGCAGCACGCCTGCGGCATGGACCAGGGCATCGGGGGCGGGCCGGTCCCGGTTGGCCTGGGCCGCCTGGGCAATGGCAAGGCCGTCGCACAGGTCCACGCGCAGCGGGTGGAAGGCTTCATGCGCCAGGCTGGCGGGCGCCAGGTCCAGGCCGGTCACGCGCCAGCCTGCATCCAGCAGCGACTGGGCAATGGCGCGGCCTATGCCGCTGCTGCTGCCGGTGACCACGGCGTGGCGCAGTTCATTCGACACGGATGTTCCCCTCGGTCACGATCTTCTGGGCGCGCTCCATGTCGCTGGCCTGGAACCTGGCGAAGTCCTCCACGCTGCCCGGCGACAGCAGCAGGCCCTGCTCGCGCAGCTTGTCCTTGAGATCGCCCGCCAGCGCCTTGTTGACCTCGGTGTTGAGCCTTTTGATGATGTCGGCCGGCACCTTGGCCGGCGCCCACAGGCCGTACCAGCTGTAGAACTCGTAGCCGGCAATGGTCTCGCCCACCGTGGGCACATCGGGCAGGCTGGGCGCGCGTTGGGCCGAGGTGACCGCCACCACGCGCAGCATGCCGCCCTTGTGGTACTGCAGGGAGCCCAGGATGGGGTCGATGAAGCCGTCGATCTGGCCGCCGATCAGGTCCTGGAAGGCGGGGGCCGTGCCCTTGTAGGGGACGATGAGGTAGTCCAGCTGGCCCGCACGCTTGAGCAGTTCGGTGGACAGGTGGCCTGCCGAGCCGATGGAGCCCACGGCAAAGGTCATCTTGCCCGGATGGGACTTGGCATAGGCCATCAGCGACTTGATGTCGGTGATGGGCAGGTTCTTGTTGATGGCCACCGACAGCGGCGCCTTGGCCACCAGGGCCACGGGGGCGAAGTCCCGGTTGACCTGGTAGGGCACGGTCTTCATGGTCATGGGCGCCGTGGTGAAGGTGGAGGCGTTGAACAGCAGCGTGTAGCCGTCCGCCGGGGCCTTGGCCACGATGTCGCCGCCGATCACGCCGTTGCCGCCGGGCCGGTTGTCGATGATGAATTGCTGGCCCGTCTGCTCGCCCAGCTTCTGCGCCAGTTGCCGGCCCACGGCGTCCAGCGTGCCGCCGGGCGGGAAGGGAATGACCACGCGCACGGGCTTGGCAGGCCAGGCCTGGGCACCGGCCGGGCCGGCCAGCGCCAGCAGGGCGGCGCCTGCGGCAGCGCCCAGGGCCGCGCGGAGGAAATGATGGCGTTGCATGGTGTCTTGTCTCCTGTCGTGCTTTTGTTGTTGTCCGAAGGGGCCGCGCAGCTTGGGCCGGGCCGGGCCAGGCTGGTTGCGCGGCAAGAGCCTGTGTCTGTGTTTGGCCTGCAGCCTGCGTTCAGCGCTTGAGCAGCCCGGCCTGCGCCACGGCAGCGCGCAGGGCCTGCAGCTCCTGGGCGTTGGGCGCCTCGGTGGGCGGGCGCACGGTGGCGTCGTCGATCACGCCGGCCAGGTACATGCCGCCCTTCATGCGGGCGTGGGCCTCGCCCGTGGGCTCGCCGCCGCCGTAGACGGCGTCCTTGAGCGGCGTGATCACGGCCTGCACCGCTATGGCTTTCTTCAGGTCGCCGGCCTTGACGGCATTCCACAGGTCGATGATGAGCTGGGGGATGAAGGTGGCGAAGCCGACCAGGGCGCCGTCCACGCCCTGGACCATGGAGGCCAGCAGGTACTCGTCATGGCAGGTCAGGATGGCCTTGGCGGGATTGGCCTCGCGGATGGCCTGGATGTCGCGGGCGTACTTGTTCATGTCGCGCTGGCCCACCTTGAAGGCCTGCACGTAGGGCAGGCGCGCCAGCTCGGCCAGCAGCTGCGAGGAGTAGGAGGCGCGCGTCCAGGCCGGGTAGACGTGGCAGACCAGGTCCAGGTCCGGCGCGGCGCGGTGGATGGCCTCGAAGTACTGCAGCGCATGGCCGGGCGTGAAGCCGAAGCGCAGCCAGTGGTGGGGCGGCATCACATCCAGCGCCACCGCGCCTGCGGCCTGGGCGGCACGCGCATGCTCGGCCGCATCGGCCAGGCCTTCGCAGACGATGGAGGAGATCACGGGCAGCCGGCCCCGCAGCTCGTCGGCCACGATGCGCGTGACCTCGGCGCGCTCGGCCGGCGTCAGCGCGAACACCTCGCCCGTATGGCCGTTGGTCATCACGGCGACCACGCCCTCATGGCCTGCCAGCCACGATGCCAGCTTGCGCAGCGCGGGCTCGTCGATGCGGTGGTCGGGCGTGAAGGGGCAGGAAATGGCGGGAATGATGCCGCGATAATTCGAGATGGAAGGCATGAGGCTTGTCTCCGTTTTGGGATGGGTGTGAACGACGGATGGATCATTTCCCGCCGCGCCCGCACGGTCCAATACTCGAATCGCATACATCTATCCATCCGAGAACCACAACGACTGGAGACCATGGGACCTGGCAATCGCCCCCTTGACATGGAGTGGCTGGAAGACTTTCTGGCCCTGGCCGAAAGCGGCAACTTCTCGCGCGCGGCAGAAGCCCGCTCCATCGCCCAGCCCGCCTTCAGCCGGCACATCCGCGCGCTGGAGGAATGGGTGGGCGCCGAGCTGTTCGACCGCAGCGCGCATCCGGCCGCGCTCACCGCCGCAGGCCAGCGCTTCCAGCCCTTGCTGGAGGATGTGCTGGCCAAGCTGGAGGCGGCGCGCATCAAGGCCCGCGCCGCGCACGACCAGGCCGCCGCCAGCCTGCGCTTTGCGGCCACCCATGTGCTGTCGCTGACCTTTTTCCCGCGCTGGCTGGGCACGCTGGAGTCGCAGTTGCGGCTGGGGCCGATACAGACCATCTCGGACAGCTTTCACGCCTGCGAGGACCAGGCGCTGCAGCGGCGCGTGCAGTTCGTGCTGTGCCACGGCCATGCCGAGGTGCCGGGCCGGCTGGACGAGGCCGGCTACCCCATGCTGCAGCTGTCCGAAGACATGCTGCTGCCCGTGTCCGCGCCCTGGCCGGACGCGCCGGGCCGGGCGCTGCATGCCATAGACGCCGGGTCCGCAGCGGGAGGCGGCCAGCCCCTGCCGCTGGCCGTGCTGGCCTACAGCGAGGCCTCGGGCCTGGGGCGCATCATGCGTTCGCGCCTGCGCGGGCTGTTTGGCGCAGGCGGCGCCGGCACGGCGGGCGAGGGCGATGGCCGGCCCGAGCTGCCCCAGGGCGCGCAGACCGTGTTCACCGCCCACCATGCGGCCCTGCTCAAGGCCATGGCGCTGGAGGGACGCGGCGTGGCCTGGCTGCCGCGCAGCCTCATCGTGGACGAGCTGCGCAGCGGCGCGCTGGTGCTGGCGGGCGGCCATGCCTGGTCCGTGCCCGTGGAGATCCGCCTGTACCGCCAGCGCGCCGACATGGCCGATGCGGCCGAGGCGCTGTGGACCGTGGCCTGCAGCCAGCCGCGCATGAGCGCCGAACCCGCGCGGCGCTGATCGCCCGCGCCCGCGCTCGCCTCACCCTGCTTTTCTTCAGATTTCCATCCGCTTTGCGCACCGCCAGGGCCTGCCCTGGCGGTGCGTCTTGCTGCGCGCTGCACCAAAACAAATCCGTAAATTGGTCTGACCAATAAACATTGTGGTGCAGTATCTGCACTGTTTTAGGTGTTTACCCTGTTCATCTGTGGGCTTGAAAGCTCTGAGAATCGCACCACTTCGCGCAATGGTCTGAATTTGGTCTTAATTGGTTGGACCAATTCGCTAATGGCCCACAAGGCGCCAGCGCGGGGAACACTCCCGGTCACCGTTGCGGCCAGCCAGCAGACATCCAGTGCGGATCGCACCGCATGCCAACGCTGCAACGAGAGGGAGTGGCCGACAAGGGCGCTTACCGCGCCCTCCCTATCATCTAGAGACACGGTCATGCAAACCATCTGGCAGCAGAACTACGATCCCGCCGGGAACATTTGGATCTCGGCGCTGATCGCGCTGATTCCCATCATCTTTTTCTTCCTGGCGCTGACCAGGTTCCGTCTCAAGGGCTACCAGGCCGGCACCGTCACCGTGGCGCTGGCGCTGGGCGTGGCGCTGCTGTTCTACAAGATGCCCGTGAGCGCGGCACTGGCCTCGGCCGTGTACGGCTTCTTCTACGGCCTGTGGCCCATTGCCTGGATCATCGTGGCGGCCGTGTTCCTCTACAAGATTTCGGTCAAGACGGGGCAGTTCGACGTGATCCGCTCGTCCATCCTGTCGGTCACGCCAGACCAGCGGCTGCAGCTCATCCTGGTGGGCTTTTGCTTCGGCGCCTTCCTGGAGGGCGCGGCCGGCTTCGGCGCGCCCGTGGCCATCACGGCCGCGCTGCTGGTGGGCCTGGGCTTCAAGCCGCTGTATGCAGCGGGCCTGTGCCTGATCGCCAACACGGCGCCCGTGGCCTTTGGCGCCATGGGCATTCCCATCATCGTGGCGGGGCAGGTCTCGGGCGTGGATGCATTCGCCATCGGCCAGATGGCCGGCCGCCAGCTGCCCTTCATGACCGTGCTCGTGCTGTTCTGGCTGATGGCCATCATGGACGGCTGGCGCGGCGTCAAGGAAACCTGGCCTGCCGTGCTGGTGGGCGGCGGCTCCTTCGCCGTGGTGCAGTTCCTCACGGCCAACTTCATCGGCCCCGAGCTGCCGGACATCACCTCGGCCATCGTCTCGCTGGTGGCGCTGACGCTGTTCCTCAAGGTCTGGCAACCCAAGCGCATCTTCCGTTTCGACACGGAAGGCGAGGGCGGCAAGGCTGCGGCAGTTGCAGCACCGGCCATCACCTCCGGCGCACCGCTGACAGCAGGCGCCGTCATCAAGGCCTGGTCGCCCTTCATCATCCTCACGGCCATGGTGACGGTCTGGAGCATCAAGCCCTTCAAGGCGCTGTTCGCCGCAGGCGGCCCGCTGGCCTCCACCGTCATCAACATCCCCGTGCCCTTCCTGCACAACCTGGTGGAGAAGACGCCCCCCGTCGTGGCCGCCGCTGCGCCCTACGGCGCGGTCTACACCTTCAACTGGCTGCTGGCCACCGGCACGGCCATCCTGATAGCGGCGCTGATCACCATCACCTTCACGCGCCTGTCGCCGGCCAAGGCCGTGGCCACGCTGGGCGAGACCTTCAGGGAACTGGCCGTGCCGATCTACTCCATCGGCATGGTGCTGGCCTTCGCCTTCGTGGCCAACTACTCGGGCCTGTCGGCCACGCTGGCCCTGGCGCTGGCGCACACGGGCCAGGCGTTCACGTTCTTCTCGCCCTTCCTGGGCTGGATTGGCGTGTTCCTCACGGGATCGGACACCTCGGCCAACGCGCTGTTCGCCGCGCTGCAGGCCACGACGGCGCAGCAGCTGGGCCTGCCCCAGGTGCTCACGGTGGCGGCCAACACCACGGGCGGCGTGACGGGCAAGATGATCTCGCCCCAGTCCATCGCCATTGCCTGCGCGGCCGTGGGCCTGGCAGGCCGGGAGTCGGACCTGTTCCGCTTCACGGTCAAGCACAGCCTGATGTTCGCCGTGATCATCGGGGTGATCACGACGCTGCAAGCCTACGTGTTTACGTGGATGATCCCGGGGTATTGACATGAAACACCCCCTGAGTCGCTGCGCGCCTTCCCCCTCTCTACCCGCTTCGCGGGGGAGGGGGACGACACCCTCGCGGCGGGGCGGCCCTTGCTCGGTGTCCCTGGCTTGGGCAGTGCGGGTTTCATGCGATGAGGCTGGCGCATAGCGCCGTGAATCACTGAAAACCAATTCTGAGAATCCCCATGCGCGTTGCCGATCAAGTTGTCGAGAAATTGCTTGCCCTGGTGCAGGCCAGCGGAGTGCAGCCCGGACAGCGGCTGCCCGCGGAGCGGCAACTGGCGGCCGAGCTGGGTGTCTCGCGCACCTCGGTGCGCGAGGCCATACAGAAACTCACCAGCCAGGGCGTGCTGGTGGCGCGGCGCGGCGATGGCACCTACCTGCAGGAGCCGGCGCCGGCTGCCGAGCCTGCGGACTGGCTCAAGGACGCCATGCGGCCGCTGGCCGGCCTGATGGAGTCCGACTCCCACTACCGCTACGACGTGCTGGAAACCCGCCATGCGCTGGAGACCAGCACGGCCTGGCTGGCCGCCCAGCGCGCCACGGAGCGCGACAAGGACCATATCCAGCGCTGCTTCGAGGTGATGATCCAGCACCAGCAAAGCGGCCACGCCGAGCTGGCGGCGCGTGCCGACGCGCAGTTCCACCTGGCCATTGCCGAGGCCTCGCACAACCTGGTGCTGGTGCAGGTCATGCACAGCCTGTTCACCGTGGTGCTGTCCACGGTGGAGCGCAACCGCCACGATATGTTCCGTCTGAGCGCGCCCCAGACCCTGCAGGAGCTGACCGTGCAGCACCAGAGCCTCATGCAGGCCATCCTGGACGGCGACCCGCAGCGCGCCCGCGAATGCATCGGCGAGCACCTGGAGCATGTGCGCACCACCATCCAGCGCCTGGACGAGGACCGCGCGCGGCGCGAGCGCTCCATGCGGCTGCCTCTGGACGCCGCGCCCGCGCTGCTGCCCACTTCAGACCTGATACGAAAGACATGAGACCACCATCATGATCATCTCCTCCACCTCCGACTACCGCGCAGCGGCGCAAAAGCGCCTGCCGCCCTTCCTGTTCCACTACATCGACGGCGGCGCCTATGCCGAGCAGACGCTGCGCCGCAACGTGGAAGACCTGGCCGCCGTGGCGCTGCGCCAGCGCGTGCTCAAGGACATGAGCCGGCTGGACACCAGCATCGAGCTGTTCGGCGAGAAGCTGTCCATTCCCGTGGCGCTGTCGCCCGTGGGCCTGACGGGCATGTACCGCCGCCGCGGCGAGGTGCAGGCCGCGCGCGCGGCCGACGCCCATGGCATTCCGTTCACCATGTCCACGGTATCGGTCTGCCCCATCGAAGAGGTGGCGCCCAAGATCAAGCGCCCCATGTGGTTCCAGCTCTACGTGCTCAAGGACCGGGGCTTCATGCAGAACGCGCTGGAGCGTGCCCAGGCGGCCGGCTGCTCCACCCTGGTCTTCACCGTGGACATGCCTGTGCCCGGCGCGCGCTACCGCGATGCGCATTCGGGCATGAGCGGCCCGAATGCCGCCATGCGCCGCTACTGGCAGTCGGTCACGCACCCGGCCTGGTCCATGGACGTGGGCCTGCTGGGCCGCCCGCATGACCTGGGCAACATCTCGGCCTACCGGGGCAGCCCCACGGGCCTGGCCGACTACATCGGCTGGCTGGGCGCCAATTTCGATCCCTCCATCTCCTGGAAGGATCTCGAATGGATACGTGCCTTCTGGAAGGGCCCCATGGTCATCAAGGGCATCCTGGACCCCGAGGACGCCAAGGACGCCGTGCGCTTTGGCGCCGACGGCATCATCGTCTCCAACCATGGCGGCCGCCAGCTCGACGGCGTGCTGTCCTCGGCCCGCGCGCTGCCGGCCATCGCCGATGCGGTCAAGGGCCAGATCAAGATCCTGGCCGACTCCGGCATCCGCAACGGCCTGGACGTGGTGCGCGCCATCGCCCTGGGCGCCGACTGCGCCATGATCGGCCGTGCCTTCATCTACGCCCTGGCCACCTCCGGCGAGGCGGGCGTCAAGCACCTGCTGGAACTATTGGAAAAGGAAATGCGCGTGGCCATGACGCTGACCAGCGTGAGCAAGGTATCCGACATCACCGGCGACTTGCTGGTGCGCCAGCCATGAGCGCGCTGCAGACTCCGGTCGTCTCCCGCGAGGCCCTGCTGCTGCAGTTGCGCGAAGCCGTGGGCGCCGCCCATGTGCTCACCGACGACCAGGCCACGCGCCGCTTCCGCAAGGGCCACCGCACGGGCGAGGGCCCGGTGCTGGCCGTGGTGCGGCCCGCGACGCTGCTGGAGCAGTGGAAGGTGGTGCAGGCCGCCGTGGCGGCCGGGCGCATCGTCATCATGCAGGCCGCCAACACGGGCCTGACGGGCGGCTCCACGCCCGACGGCGCGGACTACGACCGCGAGATCGTGCTCATCAACACCTTGCGCATCACCGGCGTGCAGGTCATTGGCGGCGGGGCCCAGGTGGTCTGCCTGCCCGGTGCCACGCTGGACCGGCTGGAGCAGGCGCTGGCGCCGCTGGGGCGCGAGCCGCATTCGGTGATCGGCTCGTCGTGCATCGGCGCCTCGGTGCTGGGCGGCATCTGCAACAACTCGGGCGGCGCCCTGGTGCGGCGCGGCCCGGCTTACACCGAGCTGGCGCTCTACGCGCGCGTCTGCGACGACGGCTCGTTGGAGCTCGTCAACCACCTGGGCATCGCCCTGGGCCGCACGCCCGAGGAAATCCTCACGCGGCTGCAAAACGGCGACTACACCGAGTCCGACATCGCCCACGATGCGCAGCGCGCAGCCTCCGACCCGCGCTATGCCGAGGCCGTGCGCGCCGTGGACGAGGACACGCCCGCGCGCTTCAACGCCGACCCCTCGCGCCTGTTCGAGGCCTCGGGCTCGGCCGGCAAGCTGTGCCTGTTCGCCGTGCGGCTGGACACCTTCCCCAAGGAGCCCAGTACCGTCTTCTACATAGGCAGCAATGCGCCCGACGACCTCACGGCCGTGCGCCGCGAGCTGCTGACCGCGCTGCCGCGCCTGCCGATCGCGGGTGAGTACATCCACCGCACGGCCTACGACATCGGCGAGAAATACGGCAAGGACACCTTCCTGCTGATCGACCGCTTCGGCACGGCCAGGGTGCCGGCCGCCTTCGCTCTCAAGAGCCGCGTGGACGGCTTCTTCGAGCGCTTCGGGCTGCGCGGCGTCACCGACCGCGTGATCCAGGCGCTGACCAACCTGCTGCCCAGCCACCTGCCCGCGCGCATGCGCCAGTGGCGCGACCGCTACGAGCACCACCTGCTGGTGCGCGTGTCCAACGACACGGCCGAGGCCACGCGTGAATTCCTCACGCGGCACTTCAGCGGCAGCACCACGGGCGGCTGGTTCGAGTGCGATGCCGACGAGGGGCGCAAGGCCTTCCTGCACCGCTTCGCCATCGCGGGCGCGGCCATCCGCTACCGCGAGGTGCACCGCGCCCAGGTGGAGGACATCGTGGCGCTGGACGTGGCCCTGCGCCGCAACGACCGCGAATGGGTGGAGCAACTGCCCGCCGAGGTCGAGCGCGACATGGTCCACAAGCTCTACTACGGCCACTTCTTCTGCCATGTCTTCCACCAGGACTACATCGTCAAGAAGGGCGTGGACCCGCTGGCCATGGAGCACCGCATGTGGGAACTGCTGGACGCGCGCCGCGCCGAGTACCCGGCTGAGCACAACGTGGGCCACCTCTACGTGGCCAAGCCCGCCCTGGCGGGCTTCTACCGTGAGCTGGACCCCACCAACACCTTCAACCCCGGCATAGGCCACACCTCGCGCAAGCTGGGCTGGGAGGAGTGTTGCGACCGGCCGGGGGGATGGCCCAAGGGGTATTCGGAGGCCTCCTGAAGCCAGGTGCAGGCGGGCCAGGGAGCGGCCCGCCGTGTCCGACTCACAGATTGATGAACACGGACTTGGTCTCCAGGTAGGCATCCAGCGCGGTGCGGCCCATGTCGCGGCCCATGCCGGACTGCTTGTAGCCGCCGAAGGGCATGCCCGGGTCCAGCGTGCTGTGGCAGTTGACCCAGACCGTGCCGGACTGGATCTTGGGGATCAGCCGGTGGACCTTGGACAGGTTGTTGGACCAGATGCTGGCGCCCAGGCCGTAGGGCGTGTCGTTGGCCCAGGCGGCGACTTCGTCGAGGTCGTCATAGGGCATGGCCACGAGCACGGGGCCGAAGATTTCCTCGCGTGCCACGCGGTGGTCGTGCTGCACGCCGGTCATCACCGTGGGCTGCACGAAGTAGCCGCGCTGGCCTGCGCGGGCGCCGCCCGTCACCACCTCGGCGCCCTGGCTGCGGCCTATGTCGATGTAGCTGCAGACGCGCTCCATCTGCTCCTGCGAGACCAGCGGGCCCATCTGCGCGCTGGGGTCCAGGCCATGGCCCAGGGTGAGCCGGGCGGCCTGGTCGGCCACGGCGGCCACCACGCGGTCGAACATGCTCTTGTGCACGTACAGGCGCGAGCCCGCGCAGCAGACCTGGCCGTGGTTGAAGAAGATGGCATTGGCCGCACCCGCCGCCGCCGTGGCGGGATCGCAGTCGTCCAGCACGATGACGGGGGACTTGCCGCCCAGCTCCAGCGTGATGCGCGTCATGTTGTCCATGCAGGCATGGCCGATGAGCTTGCCCACCTCGGTCGAGCCCGTGAAGCTGACCTTGTTGACCAGCGGGTGCGAGACCAGGGGCGCGCCCGTGCCGGGGCCGTCGCCCGTGACCACGTTGAACACGCCGGGCGGAAAGCCCGCTTCCTGGATCAGCTCGGCCAGCATCAGCGCGGTCAGCGGCGTCTGCTCTGCGGGCTTGAGCACCAGGGTGCAGCCGGCGGCCAGCGCGGGCGCCAGCTTCCAGGTGGCCATGAGCAGGGGGAAGTTCCAGGGCACGACGGCGGCGACCACGCCCACGGGCTCGCGCCGGGTGTAGGTGAACATCTGGGCCTCGGGCGCAAAGGGCACGGAGTGTTCGTGCGTCATGCCCTCGATCTTGGTGGCCCAGCCGGCCATGTAGCGGATGGAGTCGATGGCCATGGCGATGTCCACGGCGCGCGCAATGGCGGCGGATTTGCCGTTGTCCAGCGATTCGACCTCGGCCAGGGCCTGGGCATGGGTCTCCATGAGGTCGGCCAGGCGCAGCATCAGGCGCTCGCGCTCCACGGGGCGCATGCGGCCCCAGGGGCCCAGGTGCAGCGCGCGGTGCGCGGCGCGTACGGCCAGGTCCACGTCGGCCGGGCCGGCGCTGGCGACTTCGGCGATCACGGCCTCGGTGGCCGGGTTGACGGTGGACAGGCGCTGGCCGGTCCGGGCCGCCACCCATTGGCCGTCTATGAAGAGGTCATGCGTGCCCCGGTTGAGGAAGGCGCTGGCGCGTTCGGTGATCTGGTGCTGGATGTCGCTGAGGTTCATGGTGTGCTCCTTGGTGGATGGACAGAGGTTGGGGGGCCGGGGGTCAGAACACTTGCAGTAGACGAAGGTTGATGCGGGCGTTCTCCTTGAAGCCCTGGCGCACATGCAGGTCGCGGCCCACGGTGGCCAGCAGCTGCGTCTTGGGCGCGACAAAGACCGCGCCGCCGAAAGAGACCTTGGTGGTGGACTGGCGGTCGCCTTGCGACACGCCGTTGACCTGGGTCTCGCCGCCCGTCAGGTGCGACAGGCCCAGGCGCAGGTCCGATGTGTCCGACAGGTGGTAGCGCAGCAGGCCCTGGAACTGGAACTGCGCCTTTTGCTTGAGCGTGGCGCTGTGGGCGCCGAAGTCGTCGTTCTTGCCGAAGACGGTGACATCGGCCGCCAGGTCCATGGTCACGCTCTTGCCCAGCGGCTTGATCCAGCCGGCCTGCAGGGCCGCCTTCCAGCGGTTCTCGCCCAGGCTCAGCGGGTCGTTGCGGTTGTACTGGCCCGTGGGCAGCCAGACAAAGGGGGTGATGCCGAAGTGCTCCTTGTCGCCGGGCTTCGTCAGCCACAGGGTGGCGGCCAGCATCAGGTCGCCCACGCCGGTATTGCTGCCCATGGCCGCGATATCGCGCGAGGCCGACAGGCGCCCGAAGGGCAGCAGGAACTGCGGGTCGATCACGTAGTCGCCCAGCTTCATGAAGTGCACGCCACGCGCAATGCCGATGTCCGAGGTCAGCCTCGGCCGTATGGGCGCCTGGTCGCCATTGGCATAGAGGCTGTCCCGCGTGGCGTGCTGGTAATAGACCATGCCCAGCGTGGTGCCGGGCGGCAGGGCGGTGTAGTCGCCCGCGTCGATATCGACGGCGTGGGCATTGAAGGTGGCGCATGCGGCCATGGCTGCCAGGGCCAGGGATGCGCGGGTGAAGGGCTTGGATGGCATGGCGAAGAGTCCGGTCCGGTGTTTTCAGGCTAAGCCCTGCCCAGGCCTGCTGCAGGACAGCAGGGCCGGGGAGGTGCCTGTGGGGGTTGTGGGGGAGAGAGAGGAAGCGGGGCGGGAGCCGCTTACTTGGGCCGCACCGCGTCGGCCGTGCCCTGGATGAAGGCCTTGATCTTTTCCACGTCGTCCATGCTCAGCTTGCCCGTGAAGTCCGGCATGCCGCGCGACATGGCCGGGCCCTTGAAGATGAACTTGTCCAGGTGCTCGATGTAGGCCGGGTCCAGGTAGCCCAGGTTGGGCAGGTTGCCGCCGCGGTCCACGCCGGGCACGCCGTGGCAGAAGGCGCAGTTGCTGACGTACAGGGCCGTGCCTTCGGCCACCAGGCTCTTGTCGCAGGGCACGCCCTGCAGCAGCTTGCCCTGCTGGTAGGCGACGAAGGCAGGCGCCTCGGCCTTGCCGTCCAGCGCGAAGGTGTAGACCGTGCCCGGGCCCTTGCGCTCGGTGTGGCGCGCGGCCAGGCCGTAGACGCCGCCCCAGCCTACGGCGATGGAGACGTACTGCCGGCCATCGACCTCATAGGTGATGGGTGCGGCCACCACGCCCGTGCCCGTGGGCTTTTCCCAGAGCTTCTTGCCGTTGCGCGCGTCATAGGCGACGAAGCGGCCGTCGGCCGTGCCCTGGAACACCAGGTTGCCCGCCGTGGCCAGCGTGCCGCCGTTCCAGGGCGAGGCATGCTCCACACGCCAGCGCTCCTTCTGCGCCACCGGGTCCCAGGCGATCAGGCGGCCGAAGGGCGTGCTCTTGGGCGGCTCCATGTTGATCAGCGTGGCCGTGTTCCAGCCGATGTTGCTGTGCGGCTCGGGCAGGGAGCCGCCGTTGAACTTCCAGTTCTTGTTGTCCTGCAGGGTCAGCGGCACATGCTGGGCCGGCAGGTAGGCCAGGCCCGTATCGGGGCTGTAGGACATGGAATGCCAGTTGTGCGCGCCGAAGGGGCTGGGGATCACGTCGCGCGCGCGGTCGCCGCTGCGCGCAATCGGCGTCTCGATGGGCCGGCCCTTGGCGTCGTAGCCGCTGGCCCAGTTCACATCGACGAAGTTCTTGGCCGAGATGAACTGGCCGTTGGTGCGGTCGATGACGAAGAAGAAGCCGTTCTTGGGCGCATGCAGGATGACCTTGCGCGGCTTGCCGCCCACCTTGATGTCGGCCAGCACCATCGGCTGGGTGGAGGTGAAGTCCCAGCTGTCGCCCGGCGTTTCCTGGTAGTGCCAGACGTACTCGCCCGTATCGGGGTTCAGCGCCACGATGCTGGCCAGGTACAGGTTGTCGCCTCCGGCCGGGCTGCGCTTGGCTTGCGCCCAGGGCGAGCCGTTGCCCGTGCCGATGTACATGAGGTTGAGCTCGGGGTCATAGGCCATGGTGTCCCAGGCCGTGCCGCCGCCACCGGCCTCCCACCACTTGCCGGCCGGGTCCCAGGTCTTGGCGGCGCGGGCCATGGCCTCGTTCTCGAACGGCTTGGACGGATCGCCTGGCACGGTGAACCAGCGCCATTGCTGCGCGCCGGTCTCGGCGTCATAGGCCGTGACATAGCCGCGCACGCCGTACTCGGCGCCGCCGTTGCCGATCAGCACCTTGCCCTTGATGACGCGCGGCGCGCCCGTGATGGTGTACGAGAAGGCGCGGTCGATGATGGTGTCCTGCTCCCAGACCTTCTGGCCCGTGGCCGCGTCCAGCGCCACCAGGCGGCCATCGAAGGCGCCCACATACACCTTGCCCTTGTAGACCGCCACGCCCCGGTTGACCACGTCGCAGCAGCCCTTGAAGCCGTTGGCGCGGTCCACGCCGGGGTCGTAGCTCCACAGGCGCTTGCCGGTGCGCACGTCCACCGCATGCACCACGCTCCAGCTGGCCGTGACGTACATGATTCCATCGACCACCACGGGCGTGGACTCCACGCCGCGCGTGGATTCCAGGTCATACGACCAGACCAGGCCCAGCCGCTTCACATTGGCCGTGTCCAGCTGCCTGAGTTTGGAAAAGCGTGTCTCGCTGTAGTCCATGCCGTAGCTGGGCCAATCCTTGGAGCTGCGCGCGTTGTCGCGGATGCTCTGCGAGTCGATGCGCGAGGTGACGGCGCGTATGTGCTCGGGCGAGCCTTTGCTTGGCAGGCCAGCCTGCGCCAGCGCGGCGCCCGGCAGGGCCAGCACCAGGCCGGCGGCCAGCAGCGTGGAGGAAAGCACGTGGGTCTTCATGTTGTCTCGTCTCCTGTGTGGTTTGTTTTTGCGTGCATGGTGCTGGGGGCAAGGGCACCATGTGGGAGACGATAAAAAAAGCGACCTCGGGTCACAACATTCGGATTTACCCGGGGGCGGATCTGTACCGCCGTGGAACAGCTCAGAACGTCCGGCTGACCGTGACCCCGGCCGACAGCCCGCGTCCCGCACCCGGCTCGAAGAACCGCTGGTTGCCCTCGTTGACGATGACCGACCCCGCATAGCGCCGGTCGAACAGGTTGTCCAGGCGCACAAAGGTCTGGGCGCTCCACTGCTGCCATTGCCGTGACCAGCGCAGGCTGGAGCCCCAGACGGTGTAGCCGGCCGCGCGGTCGGTGTTGCGGTCGTTCACGGCCACGGGGCCGCTGTGCAGCATGTCCACGGTCCAGGTCCATTGCGGCGACAGTTGCCAGGCCAGCTCGCTCCACAGGCGGCGCGGCGCGGTGCCGGCCAGGCGCGCGCCGGCATCCACCGGGGCGGTGGGCGTGGTGCAGGGCGTGGCCTCGCAGGTCAGGAAGCTGTCGCGGTAGCGGGCCTGCAGCAGGGTCAGGGCGGTGCTGGCCGTGAGCCGTCCCCATTGGGCGTTGCCCGAGAATTCCAGCCCCCGGCGCAGCGTGCGGCCTGCGTTCTGGTAGGTGGCGCGCCCGCCCGTGTTGGACAGCACGGTGAGTTCGCGCTGGGTATGGGTCTCGAACAGCGTGAGGTTCCAGCCCGCGTTGCCATGGCGCCCGCGCAGGCCGACCTCGACGGTGTTGTGGGCGCTGGCGGCCAGGCCGGTGTTCAGGCCGCTGTTCATGCCATTTTGGCCACCGGGCCGGTAGGCCACTTCGTTGAGCGTGGGCGTTTCCATGCCCCGGCCCACCGATGCGTGCGCCACCAGGTCCGGCAGCAGGTTCACGCGCAGGCCCAGCGAGGGCAGCCAACCGCGCCAGGCCATGCTGCCGCTGTCGTCGCCATTGCCGGCTGCGATGTAGTGGTCCTCGGAGCGGTAGCGCACGCGCGCCTGGCGCAGGCCGGCGCTCAGGCCCAGGCTCTGCGTGCTCCACTCGGCCTGCAGATAGGGGTCGGCGGAGCGCGCCTGGTTGCGTTCGTCGCGGCGCAGCCGGCCCTGCACGCCGAGCTGGCTGCCGATGAAGTTCTCGTAGCCGCGCCGGGTCTCGCCCTGCCAGTCGTAGGCCAGGCCCGCCGACCAGTCCAGCCGGCCGCCGGCCACGTCCTCATGGGTGCTGCGCCAGCGCAGGTTCATGCCTGCGTAGTCGCGGTCCAGGTCGATCACGCCGCCTGAATGCGAGGGCGGCGCCTGCGTCGCCACGGGAATGGACTGGTACTGCAGCACGGAGCGCGTACCCGCATAGGCCATGAGTTCCAGGCGCTGGCCCGCGCCGAACTGGTGCTGCCAGGCGGCGCCCAGCTGGCGCTGGCGCACGCTTTTGCGCGTATTGAAGCGCAGCGCGCTGGCCGTGGTCTGGCCGGGGTTGGCCTCGAACTCGGCGCGTGTCAGGCCCAGCGGGTCCTGGGCGCTGACGCGCTGCTCCTGGTACTGCAGCAGCCACTGGTCGTCGCCCTGTTTGCGTGACAGCTTCATGTGGGCCGTGCTGCGGTCGGCGGCCGATTGGGGGCGCATGCCGTCGGTGGCGAAGCGCTCGATGTGGATGGCATAGCGCCATGGGGCGGAGCCGCCATCCGCCTGGTCCGGCTTTCCGCCACCGATCGTGCCGCGCAGCTGGGTGGACAGGCGCCACAGCCCGTCCGGCCCCACGGCCATGCCGCTGCGCCACAGGCCGGGTTCCTCGCCATCTTCGGTGTACAGCAGCAGTGCACCGCCTGCGCTGTTGCCGTAGAGCACGGCGGCCGGGCCGCGCACCACGTCCAGGCGCGCGGCGTTGCCCAGCGTGAAGTTGGCGGCCTGGCCCTGGCCGTCGGGCGCGCCTGCCGGAATGCCGTCCACGTACAGGCGCAGCCCGCGCACGCCAAAGGTGGAGCGCGCACCGAAGCCGCGCACCGAGATCTGCAGGTCCTGAGCGAAGTTCTGGCGGTTCAGCACCACCAGGCCCGGCACGCGCGCCAGGCTCTCGGACAGGTTGATCTGCATCTGCCCGTCTCGCAGCACGGCGCCTTCCACGCTGTCGATGGCGGCGGTGGCGCGCCACAGGTCGGGGCCGGCGCCGGGCTGGCTGGCCGTGATGACCACGGGTGCGAGCAGGGCCTCGCTGGAGTCCTGTGCTGCGTCCGCCGCGTGGGCGGGCAGGGCGTGCAGCGTACAGGCCAGTGCGGCGCCCAGGGTGGGCAGGGTGTGTCTCGTGCTGTGGGGGGAGCGTGTCATTGCGGGCGGGCCTGTGGCGATGCCCGAGGTTACCGAGCCCGGCAATCCGTTCCAACACGGGTGATTTCCCTAGTGCTGTCCTGTGCCGTGGCGGAACAACAATCGCGGCAGTTTTGATGTCCGTCATGCAACAGCCGCCTTCCGCCCCACTGCCCTCCAACCCCTTCTATGCCACGCGCCAGGACCGGGTGGCGCTGGCGCGCGAGCGCTATTTCGAGCGTGGCGAGCGCCCCTCGGGCCTGGTGTCCGAGCCCGTGCTGCAGTCCTGGACGCGCTGCCTGGGCGCCAGCCGCAGCCCCGACGAAAAGATCAGCTTCGACCCGGTCAGCAAGATCCGCACGGCCACCTTGCTGACCCACAACCGCGCGCTGATCGAGGCGGCGCGCGACCCCATCGCCGAACTCGAGACCGTGATCGCGGGCAGCCAGGCGCGCGCCATGCTCACCTGCAGCGAGGGCGTGGTGCTGATCGCCTCGCGCCCCACGCCGGGCGACGGCCCGCTGCTGCTGACGGCTGCGCGCGTGGGCGTGAACATTGCCGAGGATGCCGTGGGTACGGGCGCACCCGGCGTGGCCGTGCGCACGGGCGAGGTCTGCCATGTGCGTGGCGGCGAGCATTTCTTTCGCTGCCTGGCCTCGCTGCACTGCGCGGCCGCGCCCGTGCGTGACGCCAGCGGGCGCACCGTGGCCATGCTGGACCTGAGCAGCGAGGCGGGTCCCTTTCGCTTCGATGCGGGCGCCATGGCCCACATGTACGCCACCTGCATCGAGAACCGGCTGCTGGTGGGCGCCGCCCGCATGCACCTGCTGCTGCGCTTCCAGTCCAGCCGCAGCATGTTCGGCACGCCGCTGGAAGGGCTGGCCGCCGTGGATGGCGAAGGCATGGTGCGCTGGTTCAACGGCGTGGGTGCCCAGTTGTTCGACAGCCCGCGCCGGCCCGCCGAGGGGCTGGCGGCAGAGGAAGTCTTCGGCCTGGGCCTGAACCAGTTGCTGGAGCTGGCCCACCACGGCCAGGCGCGCCCGCAGATGCTGCCCACGGGGCTGACGCTGTGGATGGAGGCGAGGCTGGATGAGGCATCCTCCCAGATCGAGGAGGTGCTGCCGGCCATCGAGGCCCTGCCGCCGCCCGCCGAGGCGCCGTCCGAGGCACCGTCTTCCCTGGGCGAGGCCAGCCGCGAGCTGATCGAGCAGGCCCTGGCCCGCTGCCAGGGCAATATCTCGCAGGCCGCCCGCATGCTGGGCGTCTCGCGCGGGCTGCTGTACCGGCGCCTGCGCAAATGGGGCAGGGCCTAGGCCGTCTGGCCTATGCCGGCACGGCGGCCAGCGCGCCGCGCATCCATTCGATGAAGACCCCCGCCTGGGTCGGCAGCGTGCGCCCTGCAGCGGGCACGGCGCGCAGGCCGCCCTCGAAGGGCACGAAACCATGGGGCGCCACCAGCAGCCCCTCCTTGAGCTCGCGTGCGATCAGCCGCTGCTCCACCAGGGCAACGCCCAGGCCCGACAGTGCCGCCTCTATGCACAGGTGGGTGTGGGGGAACGCCAGCGTCTCGCCCAGGGCCACGGGCTGGCCCGTGAGGGCTTCCCACTGGTTCCAGGCGCTGGCCGTGTACTCATGTGCAATGCGCGCGCGGTTGGCGGGCCGGCGCCGGGCATAGGCCGGCGTGCAGACGGCGCCGAAGTGCACGGGCGCCAGTTCGATGGCGCGGCGGCGGTCGGCCTCGGCGTAGGTGGACAGGTCCCAGGCAATGATCAGGTCGGCACCCTCGTGGCGCATCTCGCGCGCCGAGGTCATGGACAGGCGGATGCGGATATGCGGGTGGCTGCGGTAGAACACCGCCAGCTGCGGCACCAGCCAGCGCATGGCAAAGGTGGCGCTGCAGGCCACATGCAGCCCCGGCGCCTGGGCGTCGCGCGCCAGCTGGGCATAGGCGGCCTCCAGCTGGTCGAAGGCCGTGCGCACCGAGGCATGGAAGGCGGCACCCGCCTCGGTCAGGCGCAGGCCCGTGCCTTCTTTCTCGAACAGCGCCGCGCCTGCGTGCTCCTGCAGCAGGCGCAGGTGGCGGCTGATGGCACCGTGGCTGCGGCACAGTTCCTCGGCCGCGCGTGTCACCGAGCCGGTGCGGGCAATGGCCTCGAAGGCGCGCAGGGCGGCCAGCGGTGGCAGTTGTCTCATGGCAATCAATTCGTCAGAAAAGCTGACGCATGGGCAGAAAAACTGCATTGTCCCGCATCGCCGTGATTTCTAGCATGGAGGCCTGTTCATTGGAGTTGTGCAGGCTTGCCAGCTCTTTGAATAGTTCAATTTATTGACTAAAAGGAGTTTCCATGCAGATCACCGATATCGCTGCCCATGAGGCGCTGGACAGCCGGGGCCACCCCACCGTGGAGGTCGAGGTCGAGCTGGCGGACGGCGCGCGCGGTCTGGCCCTGGTGCCCTCGGGCGCCTCCACGGGGCGGCACGAGGCGCTGGAGCGGCGCGACGGCGATGCCTCGCGCCATCTGGGCAAGGGCGTGCTGGGGGCGGTGCAGGCCGTCAACACCGAGCTGCGCGATCTGCTGCGCGGCATGCAGGCAGACGCCCAGGGCCGCATCGACACGGCCATGATGGCGCTGGACGGCACGCCCGGCAAAAGCCGGCTGGGCGCCAACGCGCTGCTGGGCGTGTCGCTGGCCGTGGCCCGCGCGGCGGCGGCCAGCCAGCGCATGCCGCTGTGGCGGCACATGGGCGGCGCCCAGGCGCGCGTGCTGCCCGTGCCCATGATCAATGTCATCAACGGCGGCGCCCATGCCGACAATCCGCTGGACTTCCAGGAGTTCATGCTGGTGCCGGTGGGGGCGGACAGCTTCGGAGAGGCGCTGCGCATGGGCGCCGAGGTCTTTCACACGCTGCGCCATGCGCTCAAGGCCGCAGGCCACAGCGTCAACGTGGGCGACGAGGGCGGCTTTGCGCCCGCCCTGCGCAGCGCGCCCGAGGCGCTGGACCACCTGATGGCCGCCATCGAGCGCGCCGGCCTGCGCCCCGGCAGGGACATCGCCCTGGCCCTGGACCCGGCCGCCAGCGAATTCCATGGCGAGGATGGCTACCGCTACGCGGGCGAGGGCCTGGTGCGCAGCCGCCAGCAGCAGGTGGACTACCTGGCGCAACTGGTGGAGCACTACCCCATCGTCTCCATCGAGGACGGCATGGCCGAGGACGATATCGAGGGCTGGCAGGCCCTGGGCCAGCGCCTGGGCGGACGCTGCCAGCTGGTGGGCGACGATGTGTTCTGCACGAACCCCGGCCTGTTCGAGGGCGGCATTGCCCGGGGTGTGGGCAACGCCATCCTGGTCAAGATCAATCAGATCGGCACGCTGACCGAGACCTGGGACGTGCTGCGCCTGGCGCATGGCGCAGGCTACGGCGTGGTGATGTCGCACCGCTCGGGCGAGACCGAGGACACCAGCATTGCCGACCTGGCCGTGGCGGCCCAGTGCGCCATGATCAAGACCGGCTCGCTGTCGCGCGCCGACCGCACGGCCAAGTACAACCGGCTGCTGCGCATCGAGCGCGAACTGGGCCCGGCCGCCGTCTATGCGGGGCGCCGCGCGCTCAAGGGCCGGGCGGGTCAGGAAGCCGTGTCGGCCGCTGCGGGTGTTGCGGGCGCCCTGTAGACCAGCACCTTGAGACTGCGCTCGGCGTCGATGTCGGCGAAGGTGGCCGGGTTGGCCAGGCGCTCGACGAACTCCAGCTCGGGCGCCACTTCCTGCATCTGCGATGTCAGGAACTGCGTGCCCATCTCCGGCGCGTTCAGGCACAGCAGCACATGGCCGCCTGGGCGCAGCAGGTCGGGCAGGCGGCGCATCAGGCGGGCATAGTCCTTGGTGGCGACGAAGCTGCCCTTCTGGTAGCTGGGCGGGTCCACCACGATCAGGTGGTAGGGCCCGCCGCGCGTGATCTTGCCCCAGCTGCTGAAGATGTCGTGGGCCAGGAAACTGGCGCCCGACAGATCGTTGAGCCGGTGGTTCTGCTGGCCCGTGGCCAGCGCGCCCTGGGCCATGTCCATGTTCATCACGTGGCGCGCCCCGGCCTGCAGGGCCACCACCGAAAAGGCGCAGGTATAGGCGAAGAGGTTGAGCACCTTGATGCCGTGGCGGTGCTCGGGATGGTTGGCCACATGCGCGTGCACCCAGCGCCGGCCTTCGGCCATGTCCAGGAACAGGCCGTGGTTCTGGCCGCGCAGCACCTGCACGCGGTAGCGCGTGCCGGCCTCGGTGACGATGTGGGGGTCAGGCACCTCGCCGGCCATGAGCCGTGTCTCGGCGGGCGCGGCGGGCTGGCGCAGCTGGTAGACCCAGTTCGGGGGCTGGTCCGGTGCCAGTTCGCGCCAGCGCAGTGACAGCGCTGTGCCGATGGCGGCCAGGGCGTCATCGTCCAGCGGCTGGAAGCTGGTGAGCACCAGCACGGGCGGGAAGGCGTCGAGCACCAGATGCTCGCAGCCCGGGTACAGGCCGCCACGGCCGTGGAAGATGCGTTGGGCGTCGGAGGGCAGGGCCATCCGGGCGATGGCGTCGAGCAGGGCTTGCATGGGAGAGGCTGGATCTGGCAGGGGCGCCGGGTGTGCCGGGTGGAACCGTATGGGACCGTATGGTTCCAGGCAGGGGGCGACGAAAAGGTCTGCCAGTGTATGCAGTTTGGGGCCCAGCCCAGGCAAACCCGGGCAAACCTGGTTTCAGGCCCCATTCAGCCGTGCTGCGGGCAGGCTCAATGCCGCCAGCCGCGCCGCACCTCGAAGAAACTGCATTCGCCGTCGCCCAGGCCCTGCATGCCGGCCTCGGTGGCGGCGCGCGCAGCCTTCATCCAGCGGGCGAAGGCGAGCTTGGCGTCGTCGCTGATTTCTTCAGGGGGCGTGTCTTCCAGGCCCTCTACCAGGTACAGGGTTTCACTGACCTGCTCGGCGCTGCCGAGCTGGCGTTCGAGCACGCGGGCATAGCGTGCCTCGGCCTTGTTGCGTTCCTGCTCGGGCAGGTTGGGGTAGTCACACAAGGTGACGGTGAAGGCGGCTTCTTGCATGTCCATGGTTCACGAGGTGAGGATGATGACTGGCGAAATATACAGTATTAACTGGCTGCACATCCAGTATTTTTCCGGTGTTTTTTTACAGTGTTATCCCGGTGGGGTCGCTGCCGGGCAGCGGCTGCAGTCATGCGGCCACAATCGCCTGCAAGGAGAAAACCATCGCCATGAAGAACGAATCGACCACGGGCAGCCCGGCCTGGGACCCCGAAGCCACGGGCCATGCGCTGTTTGCCACGCGCGTGGGGCCCTGCGGCGTGGCCTGGGGCGCCTGCGGCCTGGTGGCCTTTCAGTTGCCCGAGGTGGGCGGCCCGGCCGCCACGCGCACGCGCATGCTGCGCGGCGTGCAATTGCGCAGACCGGGCAGCTACGCCGCAGCGGCGCGGGCCGAGGACCTGCCGGTGAGCGTGGCACAGGCCATCGCCGGCGTGCAGGTGCTCATGGCGGGCCATGGCGAATGGACTGTGGAGCCTCTCGCGCCCAGCGCACAGCAGTTGCGTGACGGCCCGGTGCTGCCCGATCTGCGATCACGGCGCATGCTGCCCGCAGGCGAGGCACTGCCGGATCTGGCCGGGCTGGCGCTGGACTGGCACGGCGTGTCGGACTTTCACCGCCGCGTCTATGACCTGACGCGCGCCATTGCGCCCGGCCATACGCGCACCTATGGCGAGATCGCGCGCGAGTTGGGCGAGGTGGGCCTTTCGCGCGCCGTGGGGCAGGCGCTGGGCCTCAACCCTTTTGCGCCCGTGATTCCCTGCCACCGCGTGCTGGCTGCCGGCGCACAGCCGGGCGGTTTTTCGGGCGGCGGCGGCGCGCTGACCAAGCTGCGCATGCTGGAGATCGAGGGCGCGGCCTGGGGCGGCACGCGCTCGCTGTTCGGGGATTGACGGGCCGGACACGCATGTGACATGCGGCACGGCGGGGCGGCTTGCACAATCGCCGCTGCAGGCTGTTCCGCTTGGGGATGGCCGCCCTCCATTCCAACCATGACCGGAACACAAGACCCGGCGCAGGAGACAGACGAATGACTCGCAATGTGCAGCAACTTTTCGACCTCACCGGCAAGACGGCCCTGGTGACCGGCGGCTCGCGCGGCCTGGGCCTGCAGATGGCCCATGCGCTGGGCGAGGCGGGCGCCAGGATCATGCTGAGTTCGCGCAAGGCCGCCGACCTGGAGGAAGCCGCTGCCGAGCTGCAGGCCGCAGGCATCGACGCCCGCTGGATCGCCGCCGACTGCGCCAACGAGGCCGACATCGAGCGCCTGGCCACCGAGACCCTGGAGCGCCTGGGCCAGGTGGACATCCTCATCAACAACGCGGGCGCCAGCTGGGGCGCGCCGGCCGAGGAGCACCCGGTGGCCGCCTGGGACAAGGTGATGAACCTCAACGTGCGCGGCTACTTCCTGCTGAGCCAGCAGATCGCGCGGCGCAGCATGATCCCGCGCAAGACCGGGCGCATCATCAACCTGGCCTCCATCGCAGGGCTGGGCGGCAACCCGCTGGGCATGAAGACCATTGCCTACAACACCTCCAAGGGCGCGGTCATCAACTTCACGCGCGCGCTGGCCGGCGAGTGGGGCGTGCACGGCATCAACGTCAACGCCATCTGCCCGGGCTTTTTCAAGACCAAGATGGCCAGCGTGCTGATCGAGACCCTGGGCGAGGATGAAATGAAATCCCACGCCCCGCTGCGCCGCCTGGGAGACGACGAGGACCTCAAGGGCCTGACCCTGCTGTACGCCAGCGACGCGGGCAAGCACATCACGGGCCAGTGGGTGGCCGTGGACGGCGGCGTCAGCGCCCTGGTGGGCGGTTGAGCCGCAGCGGCGCTGCTGCCGAGGTGACAGTTTTTCCCGCAGATCGGGCCGCCGCGCGCCATGGTGCCTTCGGGCGCCCTTATGCTCGCCTGCATTGCGATCTGAACTGGAGAATTTCGTGCTGGATTTTGGCCACCCCATCCCCTTCGTCGACCACCTGGGTTTCACCCTGCACCGCATGGAGGACGGGGAGTCCGAACTGCGCTTCGAGGCGCGTCCCGAGCACCTGAACACCTTTGACGTGACCCATGGCGGCGCCACCATGACTCTGCTGGACGTGACCATGGCCGTGGCCGCACGCAGCCTGCAGCGCGACATGGGCTGCGTGACCATCGAGATGAAGACCAGCTTCATGCAGCCGGCGCGCGGCCCCCTGGTGGCCAAGGGCGTGGTGCTTCACCGCACGCGTTCCATGGCCTATACCGAGGCGCGCGTGTTCGATGCCTCGGGCCGGCTGTGCAGCCATGCGACCGGAACGTTCAAGTACATGCCGCGCGTGGCCAAGCCGGCCGCCGCCGAGACAACCCTCGCCACGGACTGATCCGCACGGCGAATTCGCCAGATACCCAATGCCACACGCCAGCCCCGGCAGCACCGGGAACTGGTTCCATTGTTTGTGATGCCACCGGAGGTTTTCCCATGCCCGTGAACCAGCAGATCCTGCTCGACAACCGCCCCGAGGGCGAAGCCGTGGAAAGCAATTTCCGCCTTGCCAAGACCGAGACCCCCGCGCTGGCCGAAGGCCAGGTGCTGGTGCGCCACCACTACCTGAGCCTGGACCCCTACATGCGCGGCCGCATGAATGACAGCAAGAGCTACGCCCAGCCGCAGCCGCTGGGCGAGGTGATGATCGGCGGCACCGTGGGCGAGGTGGTGGAAAGCCGCCATCCCAAATTTGCGGTTGGCGACAAGGTCGTGGGCATGGGCGGCTGGCAGGAATACAGCGTGGTCGATGGCGATGCGCCCGGCATGCTGCGCAAGGTGGACACCACCCACGTGCCGCTGTCGCACTACCTGGGCGCCGTGGGCATGCCCGGCGTGACGGCCTGGTACGGCCTGGTCAAGATCATTGCCCCCAAGGCCGGCGAGACCGTGGTGGTCAGCGCCGCCACGGGCGCCGTGGGCAGCGCCTTCGCGGCCCTGGCCAAGGCACGCGGCTGCCGCGTGGTGGGCATTGCGGGCGGACCCGAGAAGTGCCGCTACGCCACCGAGGAGCTGGGCTTCGACGCCTGCATCGACTACCGCGAGCACCCCGACACCAAGACCATGGCCAAGGCGCTCAAGGACGCCTGCCCGCAGGGCATCGACGGCTACTTCGAGAACGTGGGCGGCTACATCCTCGACGCCGTGCTGCTGCGCACCAACGCCTTTGCTCGCATCGCGCTGTGCGGAATGATCGCCGGCTACGACGGCACGCCGCTGCCCATGACCAATCCCGCGCTCATCCTGATCAACCGCATCCGCATCGAAGGCTTCATCGTCAGCGAGCACATGGAAGTCTGGCCCGAGGCGCTGCAGGAACTGGGCCGCCTGGTGGGCACCGGCAAGCTGCGCCCGCGCGAGAGCATTGCCGAAGGCATTGCCTCCGCACCCTCGGCCTTCCTGGGCTTGCTCAAGGGCAAGAACTTCGGAAAGCAACTCGTCAAATTGATCTGAACCACCACAAAAACCAGGAGACAAGGGAATGATCAAGAACTTCAAGGGCAAGACGGCCGTGCTGACGGGCGCGGGCTCGGGTTTCGGCCTGGAGTGCGCGCGCATAGGCGCGAAGCTGGGCATGAACCTGGTGCTGGTCGATGTGCAGCAGGAGGCGCTGGACAGGGCTGCCGCCGAGTTCGAAGGGCAGGGCGTGCGCGTGCTGGCACGCCGCGTGGATGTGTCCGACGCAGCCCAGATGCAGGCCCTGGCCGATGAGGTGCGCCAGCAGTTCGGCGCGCCGCACTTCGTGTTCAACAACGCAGGCGTGGGCGCGGGCGGGCTGGTTTGGGAGAACACGCTGGAAGATTGGCAGTGGGTGCTGGGCGTCAACCTCTGGGGCGTGATCCACGGCGTGCGGCTGTTCACGCCCATGATGCTGGAGGCGGCCAAGGCCGACCCGTCCTTCGAGGGCCACATCGTCAACACGGCCAGCATGGCCGGCCTGCTGGCGCCTCCCAACATGGGCATCTACAACGTCAGCAAGCATGCGGTGGTGAGCCTGACCGAGACGCTGTACCAGGACCTGGCCCTGGTCTCCGACCAGATCAGCGCCAGCGTGCTGTGCCCCTTCTTCGTGCCCACGGGCATCAGCCACAGCGAGCGCAACCGGCCCAGCCATCTGGCCGCCCAGCCGCTGACTGCCAGCCAGAAGATCGGCCAGGCCATGAGCGAGAAGGCCGTGGGCTCGGGCAAGGTCACGGCCCCCGATGTGGCGCAGAAGGTCTTCGACGCCATTGCGGCCAACCAGTTCTACATCTACAGCCATCCGCAGGCGCTGGGCTCGGTCCAGACCCGCATGGAAGATGTGGTGCAAGGGCGCAATCCCACCGATCCGTTCGCGCACAAGCCCGAACTGGGCGCGAGCCTCAAGGCCTCGCTGCGCGCGGCCTGAGCGTCAGTTCTCCTCGTCGGGGTCCGGCCTGTGGGGGCCGGCCTGGCGGGAGCCTCGGCCTTTTCATCGGGCGGCGCGGAGGGCAGGGGCCGCACCAGCCGCACCATGAGCTGGTTGCCGCGCCCCATGTCGGGCCGCGTCTCCAGGCTGTCGAGGTCAATCGCCCAGGCCTGCTGGGCCGACAGCTGCGTACCGGCGCTGCCCGAGATGTTGCTGTAGTTGTAGGGATTGACGGGCCGCGCGTTCACCGCTGCCGTGCCCGTCCAGTGCCAGCCGCGTGGTGCGCCCGGGAACAGCTCGGGCGACAGGCCTTGCGGCCGTATATCGCGCGAGATCAGCCGGCGCATCTCGTTGACGCGCGGCAGGCGCCAGCGCACGCCGTCCTGCTTGGCCCGCTCGGCGGCCAGGGCCTGCGCCTGCTTGTGCGTGAACAGCTCAGGCAGGCCCGTGCAGGTCTTGCCATTCCACTGCATGCCTTCCACGCAGCGCGGCCACAGCAGGCGGGCGCGCCGGTCGATCACGTCGCGGCCGTCTTCGGATACTTCCAGCACAGGAGCGGCGCCGGGCCTGGGGCCGCGCTGTGCCTCCTGCTGCGTCTCCTGCTGTGTCTCTCGCTGCGCTGCCTGGGCAGAACCCAGCGTGCAGACACCCAGCAGCAGGGCGGCGAGCAGGGGCCCTGGCAATGCATTCAGGGCCGGTGGAAAGGAAGGCAGGGATGGGCGCATGGTGTGTTGCAGTGGCGATGGCGATGGCAGTTGCAGCGATGAAAAGGTGGGTTGGCCTCTCGGGTGGCGATCTCGTTTCAGAGCGTAACAGGATTGCGGGCTTCTGAATTTGTGCCACGGCAAGCCGCCACCGCCAGGTGCGCGGGGCTGCATGGGCAGGAAATGTGAGCAGCCTCCTGCAGCCCCGCGCGCTTGCCGCCACAATGGCGCGTCTATGTCTGCGTCTATGCCTTCCTCTTCTCCCGCTTCCCCTGATTCCCACACACTGCGCCTGGTGCTGATCCTGGGCCTGCTCTCGGCCATCGGCCCGTTTGCCATCGACATGTACCTGCCCGCGCTGCCCCAGATCGGCAGCAGCCTGGGTGCCCAGGTGGGCGCGGTGCAGGCCAGCCTGACGGCCTTCTTCCTCTCGCTGGGCGTGGGCCAGCTGCTGTACGGGCCGGTCTCGGACATGGTGGGGCGCAAGCCGCCGCTGTACTTCGGCCTGACCGTGTTCGCGCTGGCCAGCGTGGGCTGCGCCATGGCCACCAGCATCGAGACGCTGGTGGTGCTGCGCTTCATCCAGGGCCTGGGCGCGGCCGCCGGGATGGCCGTGCCGCGCGCCGTGGTGCGCGACCTGCACACCGGCCACGCGGCGGCCCGCATGATGTCGCTGCTGATGCTGGTGTTCAGCGTCTCTCCCATCCTGGCGCCGCTGGCCGGCAGCGGCGTGATCGCCGTGAGCAGCTGGCGCGGCGTGTTCTGGGCCGTGGCCGTGGCGGCCGTGATCGGCCTGGTGGCCGTGTTCATGGGCCTGAAGGAAACGCGCGGGGCCGCCGCGCGGCTGGACAGCAGCGTGGCCGGCGCACTGCGTGCCTACGGCGTGCTGTTGCGCGACTGGCATTACCTGGGCCTGGTCTTCATCGGCGGCTGCGCCATGGCGGGCTTTTTCGTCTACCTGGCTGGCTCCCCCTTTGTGCTGATCAATTACTACGGGCTGAGCTCCACCCAGTACAGCCTGGCCTTCGGGCTGAACGCCATCGCCTTCATCGGCGCGGCGCAGTTCACGGGCTGGCTGGGCCAGCGCTTCGGGCTGGTGCGCGTGGTCAAGGTGGCGGCCACCGGCTCGGGCCTGGTGATGCTGTCGCTGCTGGCCTACTACCTGCTGGGCGGTGAACGGCTGGCCGTGCTGATCGGCCTGTACTTCGTGGCCAGCGCGCTGATGGGGCTGGTGATACCGACGACCTCGGTGCTGGCGCTGGAGGAGCACGGCGCCATTGCCGGCACGGCCTCGGCGCTGCTGGGCACGCTGCAGATGCTGTCGGGCGCTGCGGCCATGCAGATCGTAGGGCTGTTCTCCACGGGCAAGCCCCTGCCCATGGTGGTGGGCATGGCCACGGGCGCGCTGATCGGTGTGGCCCTGGCCTGGATCACGCTGGGCGGTGCGCGTGCCCATCGCGTGGGCGCAAAGGGCCATTCATGAGTCTGGCACCCGCGGCAGAGGCTGCGCCTGTCCACGATGGACTTCCGTCAGGCCCTCGCGGCCAGGCGATGCTGGTCATCATCCTGGGGCTGACGCTGTCGGTGCTGGACAGCACCCTGGTCAATCTGGCACTGCCTGCCATGGCGCGCGAGCTGCAGGCCAGCTCGGCCCATACGCTGTGGGTGGTCAATTCCTACCAGCTTGCCAGCCTGGTGCTGCTGCTGCCGCTGGCGGCCCTGGGCGAACGCCTGGGCTACCGACGTGTGTACCTGGTGGGCATGCTGGTGTTTTCCGTGGCCTCGCTGGCGGCCATGCTGGCCACGTCGCTGCCCACGCTGGTGGCAGCGCGTGCGCTGCAGGGCCTGGGCGCTGCGGGCGTGATGAGCGTCAACGCCGCCCTGGTGCGGCTGATCTATCCGCGTGCCCTGCTGGGGCGGGGCATGGCCGTGAATTCGCTGGTGGTGGCCACGGCATCCATGGCCGGGCCCTCGGTGGCGGCGGCGATTCTGTCGGTGGCCAGCTGGCCCTGGCTGTTTGCGGCCAATCTGCCGCTGGGCCTGTTCACGCTGTGGCTGGGGCGCCGCGCGCTGCCTGCCAATGCCGTGGCCGGCCATGCAGGTGCGCGGCTGTCGCCGCTGGATGTGCTGCTCAACATCCTCATGTTCAGCCTGATCTTCCTGGGCGGCGAGCAGCTGGGCGTGCGCGCCGGCGGTGCCGATTCTTCCCTGCCTTCGGGCTGGTGGCTGCTGGGCGCGGGCCTGCTGGTGGGCGCCTGGTATGTGCGCCGCCAGTGGCGCCTGCCCGCGCCGCTGCTGCCGGTGGACCTGCTGCGCATTCCGGTGTTTGCGCTGTCCATGTGCGGATCGGTCAGCGCCTTTTGCGCGCAGATGCTGGCCTACCTGGCGCTGCCGTTCCTGCTGCTGGAGTCGCACGGCATGTCGCCCATCGAGGCCGGGCTGCTGATCACGGCCTGGCCGCTGGCCACGGTGCTGACGGCGCCCATCGCGGGCCGGCTCATCGGCCGCTATGCGGACGGGCTGCTGGGCGGCATCGGCATGGCCATGTTCGCCTGCGGGCTGTGGGCGCTGGCGGCCATGCCCGATGCGCCTTCGACCGTGGACATGGTCTGGCGCATGCTGCTGGCCGGCAGCGGCTTTGCGCTGTACCAGTCGCCCAACAACCACACCATCGTGACCACGGCGCCCCTGGCGCGCAGCGGCGCGGCCGGCGGCATGCTGAGTTCGGCGCGGCTCACGGGGCAGACCCTGGGCGCCGTGGTGCTGGCCACCATCTTCACCTTCGCGGGCGGGCATGGCGGCCATGCCGAAATCGTGGCCCTGGCCGTGGCGGGCTGCTTTGCGGCCATGGCGGGCGTGTTCAGCCTGCTGCGCGTGCGCACGGCGCCTGTGCCTAAGCACTGAACTGGCCCGTAAATGGCATTGAACTTGCATGTGTCGGCGCGCTCCGACACATGCATCATCCTGGATGGACTTGCCAGGAGATTTCGGTGGCATGCCATCCGCTTTACAAACAAGAAATATGGGCACTGCACAATCGTGCGATGCCCCCAACGACTTCGCTGCTCCCATGATTTTTGACGTGCCCTTTTCGCCGAGCCCGCGCCTTACGGCGCCTTCCGATTCCCAGCCCGGCGCAGGGCACGTACAAGCTTCCGTCTCGCCGGCCGGCGGCCGGCGCATCGGCACCGCCGTGCTGTGCGCACTGGCGCTGGCCGCGAGCCTTGCGGCCTGCTCCAAGAAGGATGCCGCACCTGCCGCCACGGCCAAGGCCGCGCCCGAGGTGGGCGTGGTCACGCTGCAAAAGCAGAGCCAGCAGCTGGACGCCACGCTGCCGGGCCGCACGCGCGCCTCGCTGACCGCCGAGGTGCGGCCCCAGGTATCGGGCATCGTGCAAAAGCGCTTGTTCACCGAGGGCGCCCTGGTGCGCCAGGGCCAGCAGCTCTACCAGATCGACGCGGCCTCGCTGCGCGCCACCGAGGCCAGCGCCCAGGCGGCGCTGGCCAAGTCCGAGGCCAGCGCCCGCACGCTGGAGGCCACGGCGCGGCGCAACGCCGAGCTGGTCAAGATCGATGCCATCAGCCAGCAGGCCTTCGAGGAAAGCCAGGCCGCTGCCGCCCAGTCGCGCTCTGACGTGGCCGTGGCCAAGGCCAATCTGGAGACCGCGCGCATCAACCTCAAGTACAGCCGCATCGAGGCGCCCATCAGCGGGCGCATCAGCCTGTCCACCGTGACGCCGGGCGCGCTGGTCACCGCCAACCAGACCGAGGCGCTGACCTCCATCGTGCAGCTGGACCCCATGTATGTGGACTTCACCCAGTCCACCAGCGAGCTGCTGCAGCTCAAGCGCGACTGGGATGCCGGGCGCTTCCAGAAGGTGGAGGGCGACAAGGTGGCCGTGCGCATCCGCCTGGACGATGGCACGGACTACAGCCACCAGGGCAAGCTGCAGTTTGCCGGCGTGATCGTCAATGCCACCACGGGCAGCGTGACGCTGCGCGCCGTGGTGCCCAACCCGCAGGGCGTTCTCATGCCGGGCATGTATGTGCAGGCGCTGCTGCCCACGGGCCTTGCGCCCGAGGCGCTGCTGGTGCCCCAGCAGTCGGTGACGCGCGACCTGACCGGCAAGGCCAGCGTGCTGGTGGCCAAGGCTGACGACGTGATCGAGCGCCGGCCCGTGAACATCGACCGCGCCGTGGGCAATATGTGGCTGCTGCAGGACGGCCTGTCGGCCGGCGAACGCGTGGTGGTCGATGGCTTCCAGCGCATCAAGCCCGGCGACAAGGTGCGCGCCGTGGAGGTGGACCTGCGCGCCAAGGCCCAGGCCCGCAAGGGCAAGCCGGCCGACGGGCCGGCAGCACCTGGCGCGGCGGACAAGGCGCCTGCTACAGCTCCTGCACCAGCACCGGCAGCGGCTCCTGCTCCGGCCGCCGGCTAAGCCGCAGGAACCCGTCACATGGCTCAGTTCTTCATCAACCGGCCCATCTTCGCGTGGGTCATCGCCATCGTCATCATGCTGGGCGGCGCGCTGTCCATCTTCACCCTGCCGCTGGAGCAATACCCCGACATCGCGCCGCCGCGCGTGACCATCGGCGCGCAGTACACGGGCGCCTCGGCCGAGACGGTCGAGAACTCGGTGACCCAGATCATCGAGCAGCAGCTCAAGGGCATCGACAACATGCTCTACATGAGCTCCACGTCCGACGCCTCGGGCCGTGCGCGCACCACGCTGACCTTTGCGCCGGGCACCAACATCGACGTGGCCCAGGTGCAGGTGCAAAACAAGCTGCAGTCCGCCGTCAACCGCCTGCCCGACGCCGTCAAGAGCCGGGGCGTGTTCGTGAACAAGGGCGGCCAGGACTTCCTGGTCACCTACAGCTTCTTCTCCAAGGACCCGGCCATGACCGCGGTCGACATCGGCGACTACCTGACCAGCAACCTGGTCGATGTGATCGGCCGCCTCGACGGCGTGGGCGATGTCAACGTCTTCGGCACCAACTATGCGATGCGCATCTGGATGGACCCGGCCAAGATGGAGAAGTACGCGCTGATGCCGTCGGACCTGGTCAATGCGCTGAACTCGCAGAACGCCCAGGTCTCGGCCGGCCAGCTGGGCGCGCTGCCCGCCGTCTCCGACCAGCAGCTCAACGCCACCATCACGGCGCGCACCAAGCTCAAGACGGTGGAGCAGTTCGAAGATATCGTGCTCAAGTCCTCGCTGGACGGCTCGGTGGTGCTCATGAAGGACGTGGCCCGCGTGGAGCTGGGCGCCGACAACCTGACCATCAAGGCCAAGCTCAACGGACTGCCCGGCGCCGGCATGGGCATCGTGCTGGCCGATGGCGCCAATGCCATGAAGGTGGCCGACACCATCGCCGCCAAGCTGGCCGAGCTCAAGCCGTTCTTCCCCAACGAGATCGACTACTTCGTCAGCTCGGACTCCACGCCCTTCGTGCGCGCCTCCATCAAGGAAGTGGTCAGCGCGCTGGGCGAGGCCATGATCCTCGTGGTCATCGTGATGTTCATCTTCCTGCAGAACTTCCGCGCCACGATGATCCCCGCCATCGCCGTGCCCGTGGTGCTGCTGGGCACCTTCGGCGTGCTGTCGCTGGCCGGGTACTCGATCAATACGCTGACCATGTTCGCCATGGTGCTGGCCATCGGCCTGCTGGTGGACGATGCCATCGTCGTGGTGGAGAACGTCGAGCGCGTGATGCACGAGACGGGCATGTCGCCCAAGCAGGCCACGCGCCAGTCCATGCGCGAGATCACGCCGGCCCTGGTGGGCATCGGCGTGACGCTGTCGGCCGTGTTCGTGCCCATGGCGTTCTTCGGCGGCTCCACGGGCGTGATCTACCGGCAGTTCTCCATCACCATCGTCGCGGCCATGGCGCTGTCGGTGTTCGTGGCGCTGACGCTGACGCCTGCGCTGTGCGCCACGCTGCTCAAGCCGCCCGCGGCGGGCGGGGCAGGGCATGACCGCCCCATCCGCAGCGGCATCCTGGGGGTGAATGACCGGTTCTTTCGCTGGTTCAACCACCATTTCGACGCCACGGCTGCGCGCTACCAGGGCACGGTGGCCTACTCGCTGCGCCGCGCCAAGCGCATGATGCTGATCTTCCTGGCCGTCTGCGGCGTGGTCTGGCTGCTGATGGCGCGCCTGCCCACTTCCTTCCTGCCGGACGAGGACCAGGGCTTCGTCTTCGTCAACATCAACCTGCCTTCGGGCGCGGCCGATACGCGGCTGCAGGGCGTGCTCGACGAGGTGCGCGACTACTTTGCCAAGCAGCCCGACGTGGTGAGCTTCTACCAGGTCTCGGGCCTGAACGGCGACCAGGCCTCGGCACGCGCCTTCGTGCGGCTGAAGACCTGGGAGGAGCGTCCGCTGCCCGGCCAGTCAGCCTCCGAGATCGCGCACCGCGCGACCAAAGACCTGTCCTCCATCCGCGATGCGCGCGTGCTGGTCGTGCTGCCGCCGGCCGTGCGCGGCCTGGGCTCCAGCTCGGGCTTCAACTTCATGATCAAGGACATGAACGGCCTGGGCCACCAGGTGCTGCTGGAGGCCAAGGAGAAATTCCTGACCGAGGCCCGCAAGCGCCCCGAGCTCACCAATCTGCGCATGACCAACCTGGAAGACGCCAGCGAGCTGCGCCTGGATATCGACGACCGCAAGGCCGCCGCACTGGGCCTGTCGTACACCGACATCAACAGCGTGCTGTCCAGCGCCATGGGCGGCACCTATGTCAACGACTTCCTGAACAACGAGCGCGTCAAGCGCGTCTACATCCAGGGCGATGCGCCGCACCGCATGCTGCCCCAGGACATCGCCAAATGGACGGTGCGCAACGCCAAGGGCGAGATGGTGCCGTTCAGTTCGTTCTCCAGCAGCTACTGGGCCTACGGCTCGCCCCAGCTCATGCGCTACAACGGCAACCCGGCCTACGAAATGGAAGGCCGCGCCGCCTCCGGCGTCAGTTCCGGAACGGCCATGCAGATCGTGGAGGACATCCTGCGCACCCTGCCGGCCGGCATAGGCTACGAGTGGACCGGCGCCTCGCTGCAGGAGCGCCAGTCCGGCGCCCAGGCGCCGCTGCTGTACGCCATCTCCATCCTCTTCGTGTTCCTGTGCCTGGCGGCGCTGTACGAAAGCTGGACCGTGCCGCTGTCGGTGATGCTGGCCGTGCCGCTGGGCGTGGTGGGCGCGCTGGCCGCCACCTACACGCGCGGGCTGACCAACGACGTGTACTTCCAGGTGGGCCTGTTGACCACGGTGGGCCTGGCGTCCAAGAACGCCATCCTGATCGTGGAATTCGCGGTGCAGCTGCAGGAGCAGGGCAAGAGCATCTTCGACGCGGTGGTCTCGGCCGTGCGCCTGCGCCTGCGTCCCATCTTGATGACCTCGCTGGCCTTCGGCTTCGGCGTCATTCCGCTGGCCATCGGCACGGGTGCCGGCGCGGGCGGGCGCAATGCCATCGGCACGGCCGTGCTCGGCGGCATGCTGGCATCCACGGTGCTGGGCATCTTCCTGGTGCCCGTGTTCTTCCTGCTGATCCGCAGCTGGTTCAAGAGCCATTCGCGCACCGAGGACGACGCGCCCCAGCCCACTGCCGGCTCACCTGATTCACCGCATACCGCAAAGGAGAGCGCAGCATGAGGCGCCCAACGAATGTCTCCGCACTGGCCGCAGCGGCGGCGCTGGCGGCGCTGCTGACAGGCTGCAACCTCGCGCCGCAGCACCGCACGCCCGACATGCCCGTGCCCGATACCGTGGGCAGCACGGCCGCAACGCCGGCCCAGGCCGACGAGGCCAGCCTGCAGGCCGCCGCCGCGCTGGGCTGGGTGCAGTCCCAGCAGCTGCGCGAGGTCATTGCGCTGGCCCTGGCCAACAACCGCGACCTGCGCGTGGCCGTGGAAAGCATCGAGCGCGCGCGTGCCCAGTACGGCATCACGCGCGCCGACCTGCTGCCCAGCGTCACCGCCCAGGCCCAGGCCAGCCGTGCGCGCACAGCCGCCGGCATGACCAGCGCCACCCAGGCGGCCTCGGTCAGCACCCAGTACACGGCCCAACTGGGCTTTGCCAGCTATGAGATCGACCTGTGGGGCCGCGTGCGCAACCTCAGCGAGGCCGCGCTGCAGCAGTTCCTGCAAAGCGAGCAGAACCGGCGCAATGTGCAGATCGGCCTGGTGGCCGACGTGGCCAACGGCTGGCTCACGCTGGCGGCCGACCAGGCCCGCCTGCAACTGGCGCGCGACACCCTGGCCAGCCGCGAGAAGGCCTACGAGCTGACGCGGCGCATGCACGAGATTGGCTCCACATCGGGCCTGGTGCTGGCACAGAACCAGACCACGGTGGACACGGCGCGCGGCGACGTGGCCAGCTTCACCTCCCAGGTGGAGCGTGACCGCAATGCCCTGCAATTGCTGGTGGGCGGCCCGCTGCCCGAGGCCCTGCTGCCCGGCGCCGCCACGCTGCGCGCCGATGCCCGGCCCGCGGCCGCGCTGCAGCCCGTGCCGGCGCCCTTGCCCTCCAGCGTGCTGCTGGTGCGCCCCGACATCCAGGCCGCCGAGAACAACCTGCGCGCCATGGAGGCCAACATCGGCGCCGCACGCGCTGCCATGTTCCCCACCATCAGCCTCACGGCCAGCGTGGGATCGGGCAGCCGCGAGCTCGATGGCCTCTTTGGCGGCAGCAGCAGCACCTGGAGCTTCATCCCCCTGGTGCGCCTGCCCATCTTCGACGGTGGCCGCAACCGTGCGGGCGTGCAGGTGGCCGAGGCCAACCAGCGCATCGCCATCGCCCAGTACGAGAAGGCCGTGCAGACGGCCTTCCGCGAAACCGCCGACGTGCTGGCCGACCGCGCGCAGTGGGACGAGCGCCTGGCCGCCCAGACCAGCATGGTCGCCGCCACGCAAAAGGCCTTCGACCTGTCGGAGGCCCGCTTCAAGGCCGGCGTGGACAACTACCTCACCGTGCTGGATGCGCAGCGCAGCCTCTACACGGCCCAGCAGACCCTGATCGGACTGCGCCTGTCCGAGCAGCTCAACCGCGTCACGCTGTGGAAGGTGCTGGGCGGCGAGCAGGTGCAGGCGTCGTCCGCCTCGGCACCGGCGAATTCCTGAGCGCGGGCGGTGTATTGCGCGGTCCCGCAGAACATGCCGCCCCGACCACGATGAGCCCCTTTGCCAACACCCCCGAGCCGCCTTACTACGCCGTCATCTTCTCGTCGCGCAGGACGCCGGACGACGATGATGGCTACGGCCTCATGGCCCAGCGCATGGTGGACCTGGCCGCGCAGCAGCAAGGCTTCCTGGGCGCGGAAAGCACGCGTGGCGAGGATGGGTTCGGCATCACCGTGTCGTACTGGTCCACGGCCGAATCCATTGCGCGCTGGAAGCAGGATGCCGAGCACCTGGTCGCCCAGCAACTGGGCAAGGACGCCTGGTACGAGCACTATGAGTTGCGCGTGGCCCGCGTGGAGCGCGCCTACGGCAAGCGCTGAATCCGGGCCGCCTGCGCTTGCACCACGGCCTCGGCCAGCAGCGCGATGGAGCGCGGCGCGCAGCCTTCGGCATCGTTGCTCACCGTCACAAAGGCGGGCAGCCCGCGGCTGGTGATGCCATCGATGGTCTTGGCGAGGATGGCGCGCGTGTGCACATCGGGCGTGCGGATCTCGTCGAAGGGGTCGTGCTTGGTTTGCGCATCGGGATAGCCGTAGGCACCGAACTCGCGGTTCAGGTTCCAGCGGCAGACCAGCGGGGTGGGCCACAGCCCGCGCAGAAAAACCAGTTGCTCCTCGATGGGCGGCATCTTGCCGTGCAGCCCCAGGCAGAAGGTGGCGCCTGCAGCGCGCAGCGTGTCCACCAGCTCGGGCGTCAAAAGCTCCGGGTCGCGCACTTCCACCGCCACGATGATCTGTGCGCCCAGCGGATGGGCGGCCAGCGCCGCTCGCACCGCGTCCAGCATGGCCTGCAGCCGCGCCAGCAGTTCGGTGGGGCGGCTCAGCAGGCCCCAGGTCATGGGACTGAGCTGGAACACCAGCACGCCGAGCTGCTCGCCCAGCCCTTCGAGCGTGGGCTCGACGAAGCTGGTCACGGCCAGATCGGGTTGAAGGAACACGGGGTTCAGCGACATGCCCTTGCCATCCTCGTCGCGGACCTGCGCATCGGTGACCACCGAAGGGCACTTGACCACGAAGCGGAAATCGGCCGGCACCTGGCCCGCGAAGGCCAGGTACTGGCTGGCCGTCAACGGCCTCCAGAAGCTGCGGTCCACGCAGACCGTTCGCATCAGCGGATGCCGGCCATAGGCCTCCAGTCCCTTCTTGGCGAGCACGCTTTTGTCATAGGCGCCATCCCAGATCAAACCTTCCCAGCCCGGGTAGGACCAGGTGGAGACCCCCATGCGCAAGCCCTGCGGAAGCTGGTCCGCCAGCGCCTGCCATTGCAGGGCCTGGGGCGCCAGCTGCACGGCGCCGACGGCCTTGCGGGATGCCGGCTTGCGGCCGCCAGGCGCAGCGCTGGCGGCAGGCGGGGCCGGAGCGGAAGAGGGTGGGGAGGGCGGCGGTGAGGGCGGCGCGCCAAACAGATCGTCTTGCATGGGCTGGAGCATGGATTGTCCATGATGCCGCTGCGCCAGCGCAGCCCGCGTAGGCACTCAGGCCACGCAGGCCCCGGCCGCGATGGCGATGTGCCTGCAGGCCAATGCCGCGTCGCAGGCCTGGGGCGGGATCGATTGACGGAGCCTAAGGCGCTCTTGAGGAATCACAGTTTTCAGTGATTGCCCCCCACCCGCTTCCTTTGAACAATCCGCACTGACACCTCACGGGCAGCTGTACCGCCGTGTCGGGGTGCCCCAAGACACGCGAAACACGCGAAACACGCAAAGGAGAGGGTGATGCTGACCATAGAACAGGTAGTGGCGGGCCCGCAGCGGTCCGTGCTCATCACATCGGAGGGCGTATTCGCCTGGGGCAATCTGGAGGTGTTGCGCACTCTGCCCGAAGGCGTGGATGCTGCCGAGGTCTGTGCGCCCGATGCCACGCGCATCGGCCACCGCAGCTTTTCCCAGCCCGTGCCCCAGCGCCTGAGCCCCCGTGGCACGCGTTGGGAGGGGCTGGTGGATGCGGGCCATTCGCTGCTGGCCTGGGCGGATGGCCAGGCCTATGCCGTTGCGCCCCAGGTCCGCGATGCCGCGGGCGCCGTGCCCAGGCCTTTGGCCTTGGGCCGGCAGGATGCCGGGGTGCGGCGCATCTGGGCGGGTGAGCAGCAGGCCTATGTGCAGGACCGCGAAGGCGCACTCTGGGGATGGTCGGATGCCATGCCCGGTGCGCAGCGCGTGCAGGGCCTGCCCTCCGTGCGCAGCGTGTCCGTGGGCATGGGCCATGCGCTGGCGCTGGACGCCAGGGGGCAGGTTTGGTCCTGGGGCGCCAATGCGGCCGGCCAACTGGGGCAGGGCGATCTGGTGCAGCGCAGCCGTGCGCAGCGCGTGGTCCTGCCGCAGGGCGCTGCGGCCGTGGTGGCGGTGGCGGCGGGGGCCACGCACAGCCTGGCGCTGGATGAGAAGGGGCGGCTGTGGGGCTGGGGCTCCAACCACCAGGGCCAGCTGGACCAGCGGCTGCAGGCGGCCTACAGTCCCGGCCCCGTGCGCATTGCCGTGCCTGGGCGCCTCAGCAGTCTGGCGGCGGGCCTGCATTTTTCGGCGGCGACCACGCAGGGCGGGCAGGTGCTGGCCTGGGGCTGGAATGGCCTGGGCCAGCTGGGCCAGGGCGATGCGGCACCCCGCGCGGGCTTTCACGCCGTGCCCGGCCTAGCGGCGGTGCAGCAGATCAGCGTGGGAGGCACGCATGTGCTGGCCCTGGAGCGCGGCGGGCGCTGCTGGGCCTGGGGCGACAACCGCCATGGCGCCTGCCAGGGCCAGGACGGGGCCCAGGCCCAGTCCCGCCCCCATGCGCTGGCCTTGCACGCCCTCAATGACCTGACCGAAACCAACGCAATCGCCGGCACGGCAAAGGAGGCCCTGTGAAGCATCTGCACCAGGAGCATTCAATGCCTGCCCCGGGCCTGAACCGCAGGGCACTGCTGCAATGGGGCGCCCTGCTGACGGCGGGCGCCGTGCTGCCCGGCTGCGGCGGTGGAGGCGGGCCGCGCGACGATCTGCCCGAGCCGCAGGCGCTGCGCTCCGTCAACGGCGTGCTGGAGCTGCACCTGAACGTGGGCTATGCGTCCATGGACATGGACCTGCCGGACAGCGACATTGCGCGCTGGGCCCGCTATCCGGCCGATCGGCAGCCCGGGCGGCGTCTGGAGCTGCGCAGCTTCAATGGGCGATACACGGCGCCCACGCTGTGGCTGCGCCCCGGCGACACGCTGAAGATGTGGGTGCACAACCAGCTGCCGGCCTCGCCCCAGGGCTCGGACTGGGCGCTGCTCAACCACCAGAACAGCACCAACATGCATTTCCACGGCCTGCACGTGGACCCGCGCGAGATACGGCCCGGCGTGTTTGGCGACTACGTGGTGGACGGGCCGGATGCCGGCATCGCGCCCGGCGCCACGCGCTACCACGAGATCCATCTGCCCGACGACCACAGTTGCGGCATCTACTGGTACCACCCGCATCTGCACGGCGCCACCAATGCCCAGGTCTCCAGCGGCATGTTCGGCGCCATCATCGTGGCCGATGCGCAGGACCCGTTCCGTGCCAGCGTGAACATGCGCGAGCGCGTGCTGTTCGCCCACAAGCTCACCGTCAACGCCAAGGGCCGCACCGATACGCTGGAAGACTCGATGCAGAATCCGGCCGGCGCCTTTTTGCTCAACGGCGCCTACCAGCCCACCATCGTGATGCGGCCCGGCGAGGTGCAGCATTGGCACATCGTCAATCCTTCGTCGTTCTACCCGCTGCATCCCGTGCTCGACGGGCATGTGATGAATGTCTATGGCCGCGACGGCAACCATTACGGCGGCATCTACCGGCCGCTGTGCCGGCAGACGGCCGGGCAGCCGCTGGACATGCGCGACTGGCCCGGCAACTACATCTACCCGGGCGGGCGCCTGTCCATGGTGGTGCAGGCATCGATGGCGCCGGGCGAGTATTTCCTGCGCGCGGCCGCGTGCCCGTCCTTTCACCGGCCAAGCGGCAACGAGCCCTTCGAGGAGGTGCTGGCCCGGGTGGTGGTGCAGGGCGAGCCCGTGCAGGCCCGCGTGCCCGACCCGGCCCTGCTGCGCAGGCCCGGCGACTACACGCCCATCACCGATGCCGAGCTGGCCAGCCATGGTGGCGTGCAGCGCGTCCTGCGCCTGGCCGTGCTGGCCGACGACGAGGACAAGGGCGTGCGCGACCCGGCCCTGGCGCCCATGCCGGCCGGCGAGAGCTGGGTGCTGAAGGTGGGCGGCAACCGATCGGTGTTTGCGGTGGGCACCGAGGCCATGCCGCTGGGCATGTCGCCCATCCATTCCAGCCTCACGCCTGTGCAGACCGTGCCCTTCAATGCGGTGGAGGAGTGGACGGTCTACAACTACAACGGCTACCCGCATCCCTTTCACATCCACGTCAACGACTGCTATGTGGTCAGGGTCAACGGCGCGCCGGTGACGCCGTTCTGGGCCGATACCCTGCCCGTGCCGCCGGGCACGGGCAGCAGCGGGGCGGCGGGGGTCACCAAGGGCAGCATCACCTTTCGCATGCGGTTCGCGGATTTCCACGGCAAGTTCGTCTGGCATTGCCATGCGCTGGACCATGAGGACCTGGGAATGATGCAGATCGTGGATGTGCGGCCCTGAAAGCCGGGCTTGTCCTATCGGCCATTCCCGCGCCCTTCCGGCTTCATGCTGCAAGCCCTTGAATTCATTGGACTGCAAGAAATGCTTGCATTTGCGGGCGGGCCGTGAGCGGCCTGGCCCGAATCGCGTGTGGCACACTTGGCCGCTTTCCGGATTCCACGCCACGGGGCGCCTCTCGAATGCAAAAAATCATTGGCCAAATCGCCGCAGAACTGAATGTCAAGCCGCAGCAAGTGGGTGCTGCGGTCGAATTGCTTGATGGCGGAGCCACGGTTCCGTTCGTCGCCCGCTACCGCAAGGAAGTGACCGGCGGCCTGGACGACGCGCAATTGCGCCAGCTCGACGAACGCCTGGGCTATCTGCGCGAGCTGGAAGACCGCCGGGGCACGGTGCTCAAGGCCATCGACGAGCAGGGAAAGCTGACCGATGCGCTGCGCCTGGCCATTGCCAATGCGCCGACCAAGCAGGAGCTGGAGGACATCTACCTGCCCTTCAAGCAAAAGCGCCGCACCAAGGGCCAGATTGCCAAGGAATTCGGCATCGAGCCGCTGGCCGACAAGCTGTTTGCCGACCCCACGCTGGACCCGCACAAGGAGGCCGAGGCCTTCTGCAAGCCCGCCACCACCCTGGACGACGGCAAGCCGGGCCCCGATTTCTCCACCACCTTCGCCGTGCTCGATGGCGTGCGCGACATCCTGTCCGAGCGCTGGGCCGAAGACCCGGCGCTGGTGCAGAAGCTGCGCGAATGGCTGTGGGAAGACGGCCTGCTGCGCTCCAAGAAGATCGAGTCCAAGAACGAGAACGACCCCGAGGTTGCCAAGTTCCGCGACTATTTCGAGTACGACGAACCGATTGGCCGCGTGCCCTCGCACCGCGCCCTGGCCGTGTTCCGCGGCCGCGCGCTGGAGATCCTTGAAGCCAAGCTGGTTCTTCCCGTGGAGCCCGAGCCCGGCCAGCCCAGCCTGGCCGAAGGCAAGATCGCCCTGCACCTGGGCTGGAGCCACGCCAAGCGCGCCAGCGACGACCTGATCCGCAAGTGCGTGGCCTGGACCTGGCGCGTCAAGCTGAGCCTGTCCACCGAGCGCGACCTGTTCTCGCGCCTGCGCGAAGATGCCGAGAAGGTGGCCATCAAGGTCTTTGGCGACAACCTGCGCGACCTGCTGCTGGCCGCGCCTGCGGGCCAGCGCGCCGTCATCGGCCTGGACCCGGGCATCCGCACGGGTGTCAAGGTGGCCGTGGTGGACAGCACGGGCAAGCTGGTGGACACCACCACCATCTACCCGCATGAGCCGCGCCGCGACTGGGACGGCTCCCTGGCCGTGCTGGCCCGCCTGGTCGAAAAGCACCAGATCAACCTGATTGCCATCGGCAACGGCACGGCCAGCCGCGAGACCGACAAGCTGGCGGCCGACCTGATCAAGATCGCCAGCAAGGCCGACCGCCAGATCGAGAAGGTCGTGGTCAGCGAGGCTGGCGCTTCCGTGTATTCCGCCAGCGAGTTCGCCTCGCAGGAAATGCCCGATGTGGACGTGAGCCTGCGCGGCGCCGCCAGCATTGCGCGGCGCCTGCAGGACCCGCTGGCCGAGCTGGTCAAGATCGACCCCAAGAGCATCGGCGTGGGCCAGTACCAGCACGACGTGAACCAAAGCGAGCTGGCGCGCCAGCTCGACGCCGTGGTCGAGGACTGCGTGAACTCCGTGGGCGTGGACCTGAACACGGCCTCGGCGCCGCTGCTGTCGCGCGTCTCGGGCCTGTCGGGCAGCGTGGCCAAGTCGGTGGTGCGCTGGCGCGATGCCAACGGCTCCTTCAAGAGCCGCAAGCAGCTGATGGAGGTGGCCGGCCTGGGCGCCAAGACCTTCGAGCAGTCCGCAGGCTTTTTGCGCATCCGCGGCGGCGACAACCCGCTGGACATGACGGGCGTGCACCCGGAAACCTATCCCGTGGTCGAACGCATCATTGCCACCACGGGCAAGAGCGTGGACCAGCTCATGGGCCGCTCCGAGGTGCTCAAGGGCCTGAAGGCCGAGCAGTTCGTGAGCGAGCAGTTCGGTGCCATCACCATCAAGGACATCCTGGGCGAGCTGGAAAAGCCCGGCCGCGATCCGCGCCCGGACTTCGTCGTCGCCCGCTTCAATGACGGCGTGGAAGACATCAAGGACCTCAAGGAAGGCATGACGCTGGAGGGCACGGTCAGCAACGTGGCCCAGTTCGGCGCCTTCGTGGACCTGGGCGTGCACCAGGATGGCCTGGTTCACGTCAGCCAGATGAGCCACAAGTTCATCGAGGACGCGCGTGAGGTCGTCAAGACCGGCCAGATCGTCAAGGTCAAGGTGCTGGAGGTCGATGTGGTGCGCAAGCGCATCAGCCTGACCATGAAGCTGGATGCGGCGCCCGCGCGCCGCGACGGCCCCCGTGACAACCGCTTCGAGAGCGCAGGCCGGGGCAGCCAGGGCCATCAGGGCGGCCAGCGCCGCGCGCCCGAGCCGGCGCAGCAGTCGGCCATGGCCTCGGCCTTCGCCAAGCTGCAGACCCGCAAGTAAGGCCGGGCAGGGCAAGGCAGGAAACGCGATGGCTGCGCACGCACTGGATCTGCAGACGCTGTTGACCCAGACGCTGGCCCTGCCGGCGCAGCCGCGCATTGTGGCCCTGCTGCTGCGCGAGCTGGTGCCCGAGCAGCCCAGCCTGCGCCGGCTGAGCCAGCTGTTCGCGGCCGACCCCGCGCTGGCTGCCGGGCTGCTGGCGCAGGCCAACGGCCCGGTCTTCGGCATGGCGGGCCGTGTCACCGGCATTCCCGAGGCGCTCGCACTGCTGGCGCCCGCGCAGTTGCGACAGATCGTGCGGGGCATGCCGCTGGGCGTGGGCACGCATGCCGTGCCGGGCGTGGCCATGCCGGCCTTCTGGCGCTACAGCGTGGATGCCGCACGCGTGGCCCGCGCGCTGGCCGGCACGGTGCAGGCCAGCCCCACGGCGGCCTATGCGGCAGGCCTGCTGCACGGGCTGGGCGAGCTGGCCATGCACATGATCGATCCCGGCCGCGCGGCCACCATCTCCGAGCTGGTCGGCCCGCTGGACCCGCGCCGTGCCGAAGTGGAGATGCGGCTGTGCGGCTACGCATACAGCCATGTCAGCGCAGGCCTGGCCCGGCGCTGGAATCTTCCGCCGCTGCTGGCCGACGCGCTGCAGCACCTGCACGCGCCGCTGGCCCAGCCCGGCTTCGATCCCCTGGCCTGCGTGCTGCACATCGCCGCCTGGCGCGCCCGATCGCGTGAGGCGCAATGGGGCGAGCGCGCGCTGGCCGTGAGCTTTCCCGGCGAAGTGGGGGTGGCCCTGGGCCTGGACATCGACATGGTGCTGCGCCAGGACCCGGTGGACTGGATGGCCGACACGGGCCTGGATGTGCTGCTTTAGGGCAGGGCCCAGGGCCGCCTGCGTCAGTTCCGGTGCCAGGGCGCCGGCACCATGTCGAAAAGCGGCGTGGGGTCGCGCCGGTAGGGCGCGGGGCTGATGGGTGCCATGGGCTGCATGGTCATGGGGTCGATGCGTGCCAGCTGCTGCATCCAGCCAATGTCCACACCGCCGCCCTGTGCGGGGCGCGAATAGATCAACTCCAGCATGCGCCGCGATGCCACATGGCCGTGGGACGCCGCCTGCTGGTACAGGCGCAGGGCCTCGGTGTAGTTGGCCGGCACGCCTTCGCCACGGTGATAGCGCTGGGCCTGCTCCCACTGCTGCTGGGCCGTGACGGGCTGGCGCACCTGGATGTCCTGCTCGCTGGGCGAGCCCCGCAACTGCGGCGTGCGCTGCAGCCGTTGCGGCCCCTGCGCCGCAGGCGGGGCAGACGTGCCCTGGGCCGACACCAGCTGGCCTGCGGGCCGCATGCGGTCGCCCAGCATCTGCGCATTGGCCGCCGCGCTGGATGAGCGTGGCGCCGCCGCGCGGAACTGGCGCAGGGCGGCCTCGGGCTCGTCCTGCGCGAGCAGGGCCAGGCCCCATTCCAGCTGTGCGCCAGGGCTGCCCGAACGCGCCGCGCGCTGCAACAGCTCCTGGTCGGGCGTGCCTGCCACGGTCAAGGCCTCGCCCACGGGCTCGGCCGTGGACAGCGGCGCCAGGCGCCGGGCCAGCAGCCATTCCAGGTATTGCGCACGGGCCGGGTCGGTCTTGGCCAGCTGGGCGATCCAGGGCCTTGCGGCCGGTGGATCGGGGGGCTGGCCGCAGCCGTCCATGGCGCACCAGGCCAGTCCCGCGCTGGCCAGCGGATGGCCGGCGCGCTGTGCACGCTCGAACCAGGTCCTGGCCTGTGGCCCGTCCTGGGCCATGGCAATGCCATGCAGTGCCAGCAGGCCCATGACCCATTGCGCCTCGCGCTGCGTGGCCGGGCTCACGCCCTTGCCTTCGGCGCGGCTGCGCAGTTGGGACAGGGCCCGTTGCTGGGCGGTATCCGAGGTCGAATTGATGTTGCTGGTGCCCGGCTGGGAGCCGTACACGCTGGCCGTCGCCACCCGGATGGGCATGACCGGCGTGAAGCGCGCTGCCGCCTGCACATGCGGCAGCACGGCGGGCGCCAGACCGGGCAGCACCACCAGCAGCCCGGGCAGCACAAGCCTGGCGGTCAGGCGCAGCCCGCGGCGCCGCCGCGGGGAGGTTTCATGAGCGCTGGAGGGCATGGCAGGTGCCTTTGGTTGGCTTGTGGTCCGCACCGTGCGTCAGCGCTTGGCCTGGGCCGGCACCACCTGCCAGAAGCGGGCCGAGCCGGTGTACCCGTCTGCGCCCAGCGAGCTGGCCATGTACTGGTTGACATCCTCCAGGGAGCGCATGCCCGGGATGGCGATGAAGGCCTTGCCCTGCAGCAGCGTGGGCAGCTTGTCGGTCATGTTCTGCTCGGTAGCGAAGCAGGCCACGCCTTCCTTGCCGGGAGGGCCGGCGTTGATCACATAGCCGGGGTTGGGGCTCATCCAGTCGGGCAGGCGCACGGACTGGGCGGCGGTGATCCAGCCCGAGCGGTTCACGTCGTTGGGCACCAGCCGGGTGACCTCGCCATCGGCGCCCGCCATGAAGCACGACAGGTAGGAGGCACGCGACACGGTGGTGGACAGGAAGAGCTGCTCACCCGTCTCGAAGGAGGTGCGGGTGGGCGTGATGTTCTCCACCCACAGGTCCAGCTTGCGGTCGGGCGCGGGGGCGCCGTAGCGGTAGTCGCCCGTGCCCACGGCCACGTTCTCGGAGGCTGTGGTGACCGGCGCTGCGCTCTTGGTGTTCCAGCCAATGCGCGTGATGTGCCCATCGGCGCCCACGGCCACGAAGTCGCGCAGTGCGCGCTCGTAGGTATTGAAGTCCACCACGCCGCTGACCACCATGCCGCTGTCGGCCTGGAAGCGCCCTATGGCCTCGCGCCACTGCGGGTTGCCTGCGGTGAAGGCCGGGGCGTCCGGCGGCAGATAGCCCTTGCTGATCAGCGACTGGCGCACCAGTTCCTGGTGGATGCCGGCTTCGCCTTCCTCGTACCAGTCGCGCAGCTGGCGCTGGAAGTCGGGGTGGGTCTGGTCCAGCGTCAGGCACTGCCAGTAGGGCAGGCGCGACCATTTGCCCAGCAGCTCGATCATGCCCAGCTCGACCAGGGTGCGCACGGCCGGGCCCGAGCCCTGGGCATAGTCGCGGCCCACGCTGAACTGCACGCCGTAGGTGCCGATGCGGCCGGACAGGTCAAGCCCCTGGCTGCCGTTGCCGATGACGACCTCGTTGGCCGAATCCAGGCCCGGGATGATGGTGCGCGTGCGGAAGTCGCCCAGGTGCAGCTCCATGCCCAGCACGGCGCCGCTGCGGTTGGCGCTGTAGCCGGTTTCCAGGCGCGAGGCGCTGGTGCCTATGTCCACGTTGTTGCGCAGCACGTTCTGGTCCATGAAGGACACGGCACCCGACACATACAGGGCGGGACGCTGCAGCTGGATCTGGTTGTTGTTGAGCAAGATGGTGGTGAGGTTCTGCACCGTATCCTGGCGAGCGATGTCCACCTCATAGTCCACGTAGCGGAAGGCACTGCTGACGCGCGACATCTGGGACAGGGCGGTGACCACCATCTCCTTGGCGGCCACGGCCACGCGGCCCGAGTAGTCGGGCAGTTGCTTGCTGGTGATCAGCACCGTGGGCATGTGGCTGTTGCGGAACATCCTGTCCATGCACATCAGCGAGTCGGAAAAGCTCGATATCGAGCGCACCGGCCGCACCACGGGGCGGTCGGCCGCATAGACCTTGTCCAGGTACTTGGCGTCCTTGCGCGCATCCAGCGGCGCGCAGCCCGACAGCAGCACGATGGAGGCCGAGACGGCGCAGGCAATGGCCCGCATGCAACCCTGTCTGCCGGACCATCGCTGGCGGAAAGTCCCACGGTCGTCCGCATGGCCGCCGAGTGCCGGCTGCAGCGCGGCATCGGGGCGGGGAAGTCCTGGCGATGGAAGGCGGTTGCGCATGATGGACCTCTGCTGGAAAACGGCGAGCCAGGGCACAGGCGCGCACGGGCGTCGGCGCCGGAAAATGGGGGATCGAGAAATGGTGGGCGGCCCGAAGGCTGGCCGCCCTGTGTCGCGCTAGCGGCAGACGTTGACCAGGTCGCCCTTGAGGACCACGATCTGGTCCTTGGTCTGGGGCCCATAGCGGTTGAATGCGCTGGCGTTGGTGTTGCTGGCCAGGTCCTGGGTGCAGGTGCGCTGCATGCCCGTGCTGCTCGTCGTGGTCGTGGTCACCACGTTCGCGTCGGTGGAGATGCCGGGCGCATTGGTCATGGACATGGCTTCGTAGCGCGCGATCTTGGCCTTGACATTGATGGGGATGTCGGTGACGGTGTCCAGCCCCGACGATGTCGGCTGCTTGGCCGTGGGCAGCCTGAGGTAGTCGACGGGCTTGTTCAGCACCACCGGGTCTTCGCCGGGGGCCGCTGCATGAAGGGGGTTCGCTCCGAGGGCGAGCCAGGCCAATAGGGCAGCCGAACAGAGATGGGCGGCGGTGTGCATGGTGGGCTCTCCTGGTGCGGTGAGCTGGGTCTTCGCCGGGAAGGTGCCGCCGGGTGGCCTGGGGCCGCCCGGCAGTTTCCTTCGTCCGGCAGCCAGGCTCAGTGGTTGTTGTAGCAGGTCACGCAGCCGTTGTTGCTGGAGATGTTCTGCACTGCCATGGAACCGTTGCCGGCGTAGTTGATGATGCCGGAGTTCTTGGCAGCCACCACCTGGATCGAAGTGCTCTTCACGTCCACTTCGCCATAGTTGGAAGCCAGGTTGTTGACGGCCACTGCGCTATAGCCATCGGCCTTGTTCAGGATGCCGCTGCCGGTGGCTGCGACGACCTGCAACGAGCTGCCATTTTTGTCGATGGTCACGTTGCCTGCATTGCTGGCCAGGTTCTGGGAGGCCTTGCCACCGCCCGTTGCCACGTTCAGCACGCCGCTCCTGTTCAGCAGGGTGACCTGAACGCTGGGGCCATTGATTTCGATCTGGGAGCTGCTGCTGCCGCCGCCGCTGCCGCCACCGCCGCCACCACCCATGGGGCCTGCCATGGCAGCTGTTGCGATCAAGCTCAGGGAAAGAATTGCAAGCGATTTCATGATGGCTCCTTGATGAAGAATCGGACTATCAGGAAGAGGTGTGTAAGCACCCGTTTTGCAGACACTTTGCGGAGGTTTCCGGCTTTGTCTCCCTGGACCCCTGCTCGTTGTCTGGACTCCAATGTGCTCGGGGAGATCCGTCCATTCCATCTCTTGTCCGGGGTAGCCATGAGCGCTGATCCACTTGCCGGGTACTTACCCGCCCAAGCCGTTTGCAGGCAGGCTGCATCGCGTTAAAGCGGCAGCCATGCGCGATGAATGGATCTGGGTAGTTTCAAGGTGTAACGACAGAAAATTCACGATTGCAGCTTTGCTTGGGGTCGCCGTCCAGACGGGGGCGGGGGCGTTTGGGCAACCTGGTGTATCGAAGTGCACGCACCTGAGGTCGGCGGCGGCAACAAGGGCAGGATCGGCCTTTGTCACAGGGCGGGATTGAAGGCGTGGTGCGCGGCGTCTGGATCCGCAAGATCTGCCGGACCGGCGCTCAGGAAACTCCGTAGTCGATTCCTCACACAAAGGTGTTAATTTGTAATCTACGCAATCTTTCACAAACTTCGTCAAAGATTCTGGATATCGGTTGCGATTTCTCTTAATGTGGAAAGGCAAGTCTGTGATCGGTTGCGTCATACACATGGCGTGACATTTGAGGAGAGCAGCATGAATCCATCCGACGTTCCCGCCGATGCCCGTCCCCTGATCGCCGAGTCCCCTCGCGCCCAGGGCATGCTGGGCACAGGTCTGAGCTCTGCCATGTGGCCCGACTACCTGGCGGGCCAGCCCGACAAGCCCGTGCGGGTGCTGCTGGTGGACGACGATGCCCATATCCGCATGGTCATTGCGCAGGAAATCATGAACGACCCGCGCACCCTGGTCGTGGCCCAGGCCGGCAGCGTGCGCGACGGGCGCAAGGCAATCCGCCAGCATGAATTCGACGTGATGCTGGTGGACCTGAATCTGGGTGACGGCGAGGGCTTCGAGCTGCTGGACATGATGAAGACCGTGCGGCCCACGGCCGAGGCCGTCATCATCTCCGTGATGGAAAACGACGAACAGGTGCTGCGCGCCTTCGAGCTGGGCGCCACGGGCTACCTCGTCAAGAACTCCTGGTTCGGCAACTATCCGCAGGCAGTGCTGCAGGTGGCCAATGGCGGCGCATCCGTCACCCCCAGCCTGGCGCGCAGGTTGCTGCAGCGCTTCGACAAGACCCAGGGCGCCGAGCCCAAGCGCCGCACGCCCGACGAGGCAGACCGCCTGTCCACCCGCGAGCGCGAGGTGCTGCGCATGGTCGCCAGCGGCTACACCAGCGCCGAGATCGGCTCGCGCCTGATGATCAGCGCCATGACGGTCAACACGCACATCAAGAACATCTACCGCAAGCTGCAGGTGCGCACACGCGCCCAGGCGGTGCGCTTTGCATCGCTGCGCGGCCTGTTCTGATCCTGGGGCGGCGTCCTGCCCGCAGCGGCCTGCCGCCGCCCGGGCCATGGCGGTCGCGCCTGGCACGGCTTGGCCATGAAAGATCCCCTTCGCACGCTGGCCATCTGCCTGGCCCTGGGCCTGCTGCAGATGCTGGCTCTGTGCGCCTGGCTCTGGCAGGCGGGCGCCCAGGCCCCGCCGTGGCTGAGCCTGGCCAGCTTGGCCCTGCTGGTATCCACGGCGCTGCTGTGCGCCATGGGTGCCCGGCGACTGCACAGGCTGCTGCTGTGGCGGCGCCGGCGCAGTCCCCGGCCCTCGCGCGAAGTGCAGGCCGAGCGCCGGCGCATTGCCGCCGACCTGCACGACGGCGTGGGCGGGCTGCTGGTGCATGCCATGGCCTTGCTGGACCCGCGCGAGACCCGCCAGCGCCAGGCGCAGGAACTGCTGGAGCAGGCATTGCTGGATCTGCGGCTCATGGTGGATGCCATGGACGCCATGGAAGACGCCTTGCCCGTGCGGCTGGCGCGCCTGCGGCACCGGCTGCAGCCCGTGCTGGACCGGCGCGGCATGCGCATCTGCTGGAGCGTGGCCGATCCGCATGCCGCCGCCGGGCTGCGCGGGGTGCCGGACCTGCCAGTCTTGCAAGACCTGCCAGACCTGCCGCGTGGCCAGCCGTCCCAGCAGTTGCTGGCCATCGCCCAGGAGGCCGTGAGCAATGCGCTGCAGCATGCGCGCGCCACCACGCTGTGGCTGGTGCTGCAGCCGGTGGATCGTGCAGATGCTGCAAGCCCTGGCCGCGATGCCCGGCGTGCATTGCACTGGGAACTGCGCGTGGAAGATGACGGCTGCGGCCTGCCTTCCGACCCTGGCCCTGGCCCTGGCCCTGGCCCTGCGCAGGGTGCCATCCCGCCTGGCCTGCAGGGCATGGGCCTGGCAGGCATGCATCGCCGCGCCCATGCCATCGGGGCTGTGCTGGACATCCTGCCGCGGGCCGGTGGGGGGACCGTGGTGCGTGTGCGCTGGTGATCGGGCCGATGCGCCGGCGGCAACGGCGTTCCGGCAATTGCGGTGCCCGCTGACAGGGCAGGCCCGCGGCGCGCTGTGCAATCCCCCGATATGCGGATGTGATGCAGTATCCATACCTGCATCCCAGCCCTGACATCCCGTTTCCATGAACCCACATCCCGACCCTGCGCCGTCGCCTTCACGGCAGGCCCTTCCTGCCGCCGCCGAAGGCGGCAATGCTGCCAATGCAGCCGCGAATTCCGCCACCCATGCCGCCACCCATGCCGATTTTGCGCGCAGCGTGCGTTCGGCCCTGCCGGGCCTGGCACAGCTGGCCGACATGGTCCCCGCGCTGCGCCTGCTCACCGGGCTGCTGGTGGCCAGCATCATCATCGCGGGCCTGTACTTCGGCCAGGGCCTGCTGATTCCGCTGGCGCTGGCGCTGTTGTTCGGCTTTTTGCTGGATCCTGCGGTCTCCCGGCTCAAGCGCTGGGGCATGCCGCGCATGGCGGCCACGCTGCTGGTGGTGGTCATGGCGCTGGCGACACTGGCGGGAATGGGTACCTATCTGGGCAGCCAGGTGCAGCAGCTCAGCGCCGATCTGCCCACCTACCAGAACACCATCCGCGACAAGCTGCGCAGCCTGCGCAGGAACGCCAACATGCCCAGTGCCTGGGACGGTGCGCTGCGCACCTATGACACCGTGGAGCGCGAGATATCGCGCGGTGCCAACACGCCCCGCGTGCAGAAGGTGGAGATCCAGTCGCCCGAGCAAAAGCCCACGGCGCGCATGCTGCAGTGGCTGGGCCGCGTGGCCGAGCCCGTGACCATGGCCGGCATCGTGCTGCTGTTCGTGATCCTCATCCTGCTGGACCGCGATGACCTGCGCGACCGGCTGCTGCGCCTGATGGGCGGCAACCTGCACGTGGCCACCGACGCGCTGGACGAGGCCTCGCAGCGCATAGGCAAATACCTGCGCATGCAGTTCGTCGTCAACATCACCTACGGACTGCCCATGGCGGCGGGGCTGTGGTTCATTGGCGTGCCGGGCGCCATTCTCTGGGGCGTGCTGGCGGCCATCATGCGTTTTGTGCCCTATGTGGGGGCCATGATCTCGGCCGCCTTCCCGCTGGCGCTGGCCTTTGCCGTGGACCCGGGCTGGCAGATGCTGCTGATGACGCTGGGCCTGATCATGGCGCTGGAGCTGATCAGCAACAACCTCATCGAGCCCTGGCTGTATGGCAGCAGCACGGGCCTGTCCACGCTGTCCATCATCGTGTCGGCCACCTTCTGGACAGCGCTGTGGGGGCCGATAGGGCTGATCCTGTCCACCCCGCTGACGGTCTGCCTGCTGGTGCTGGGGCGCTACATCCCGGCGCTGCAATTCATGGAAGTGCTGCTGGGCAGCTCGCCCGTGCTGGGACCGGCCCAGCGCCTGTACCAGCGCCTGCTGGCCGACGACGTGGAAGACGCGGTCACGCTGGCGCATGAACTGGTGGACGCAAGGCTGCCGGCGCGGGCCTCGGCGGACGAACGCTCGGCCGCAGTGGCCGGTTTCTATGACGAGGTGGCCATCCCCGCACTGCGCCTGGCCACGCAGCAACACCTGGAATCGGCCACGGCCGAACACCGGCTGCGCCTGTCCAGCGGCATGGATGCCCTGATCGAGGAACTGCGCGAAAGCCATCCGGCGCCCGCTGCGGCCCTGGCCACGCGCGCCCTGCGCATCCATTGCGTGGGCGCGCGCTGGGAGGTCGATGCCCTGGCAGCCGCCATGGTGGCGCACAGCGAGGCGCTGCGCGGCCACGTGGTCAGCTGCTCGGACTGGGCCCTGGCCGCCGACCCGCAATGGCGCCAGCTGGGACCGGGGCAGGGCGGCCTGCCGCAAGGCCACGCAGGAGCCCAGGCCCTGGCCGAGGCGCAGTTGCTGGTGCTGTCCGTCTTCAGCACCCAGCCCCAGACCGTGGTGCGCCAACTGATGCGTCGCGTTCGCCGCCATTGGCCGCACCTGCGCGTGGTGCTGGCGCTGTGGAATGCGCCGGCCGTGGTGTCCGACCCCGAGTTCGCGCGCCGCTGCGGCGCCGCCGCCTGCGTGTCCGGCCTGCGCGAGCTGCAGTTGTGGGTGGACGCCTTGCGCCTGCCTGACGCGGCAGGCCAGGGCCTGGCCGCGCCCATTCCCGATGACGATGAGCAGCGCGTGCGCCAGCTGCACGACAGCGGCGTGCTCGGGCCCGGCCTGCCGCAGCTGTACCACGAGGCAGCGCAGCAGGCCGCGAATGCCTTCGATGTGAAATGGGCCCAGGTCTCATGGGTCGATGCAGACCGCGTGCACACGCCGGGCAGCCTGCTGGTGGCGGACCAGGGCGACCCGGCTTCCGCCGGCATGCCGCGTGCGCAGTCCATCTGCTCCTACGTGGTCCATGGCGGTGACGCCCTGGTGGTGCATGACGCCGCGCGCGACCCCCGATTTGCCGGCAACCCCGCGTTGCAGGCCATGCGGCTGCGCTTTTACGCGGGCGTGCCGCTCAAGAACCGCCACGGCACGGTGCTGGGCAGCTTTTGCATCATGGACGACGCGCCGCGCGAGGTCTCGGCGGCCGATCTGGAGCTGCTGGGCGTCATGGCCGAGCAGTTGATGCAGAACGTGGAGGTGCGCCGGATGATGGAGGCTGGCGCAGCGCCGGCTCCGGTGCAGACTTCGGCACAAGCTCCGGCGCAAGCGGCATCCCAAACGACACCCCAGCCACCATCGTCGTCACCATCGACAACACCCCAGCCGAGTGCTGGCGGCTGAGTCCCGCTTACAGCGAGGTGGCCAGCATCTGCTCGTAGTCGTCGGCGCTGGCCAGGCGCGGGTTCGTGCCGTGGCAATGGTCCTTGAGCGCGCCGCCGATCACGGCTGCGAACTGCGCGCGCTCCACGCCCATGGCCGCCAGGCCCGTGGGCAGGCCCAGGCGGGCGTTCATGTCGCGTATGGCTTCGGGAATGTCGCTGCCCGAGTCCAGGCCCATGGCGTGGGCCATTCGCTGCAGGCGCTGTTCGGCGCGCACGCTCTCGGCCTCGGCATTGAAGCGCACCACGGCGGGCAGGAACATGGCGTTCAGCGTGCCATGGTGCAGGCGCGGGTTCACGCCGCCCAGGCTGTGGCTGAGGCTATGCACGCAGCCCAGGCCCTTCTGGAAGGCCATGGCGCCCTGCATGCTGGCGCTCATCAGCTGGCGGCGCGCCTCGGCGTCCTGGCCGTTGCACGTGGCGCGCTCGATGTGGGCCCAGCCGCGCGTGAGGCCGTCCAGTGCAATGCCGTCGGCAGGCGGGTTGAAGGCCGCCGCCATGAAGGTCTCCATGCAATGGGCGATGGCGTCCATGCCTGTGGCGGCCGTCAGCATGGCGGGCAGGCCGTAGGTCAGTTCCGGGTCGCAGATGGCGGCATGGGGCACCAGGTGCCAGCTGTGAAAGCCCAGCTTGCGGTGGTCGTCCACGATGATGATGGCGCCGCGCGCCACCTCGCTGCCCGTGCCGCTGGTGGTGGGCACGGCGATCAGCGGGGCCACGCGTTCGCTGATGCGCGGCGAGCCTCCCTCGATGGTGGCGTAGTGCGACAGCGGCCCTTCGTGCGTGGCTGCAATCGCCACGCCCTTGGCGCAGTCGATGGCGCTGCCTCCGCCCACGGCGATCAGGCCGTCGCAGCGCTGCTCCTGGTAGATGGCAGCGGCCGCGCGCACGGCGGCTTCGGTGGGGTTGGAGGGCGTCTGGTCGAACACTGCATGCGGCATGCCGCCCAGCGCATCCAGCGCCTTTTGCAGCACGCCAGCGGCCTTGACGCCCTGGTCGGTGACGATCAGCGGCCGCGTGATGCCCACGCGCTCGCACTCCTGGCGCAACAGGCGCACGGCGCCGAAGTCAAACTGGATCTGGGTGACGTAGTTGATGAAGGCCATGGTCGGTGACTCGTTGCGGGCCGTTGCGGCCCATGGTGGGGATCAGGGGGAGTGCGCCGAATCTAGACCGCGCGTGCTGCACTGCAAACAAAGCAAACCCTGAGAGGGCGCTGCGGCGGTCACGGGGGCGACAGCGCGGGCATGCGCTGCCATCGCATGGCTGCCAGGGCCTTGTGCTCGCGGCACAATGCCTGCTGCGCCGTGCCTGCCTGGCCTTACCTCGCCGGTCGCACCTGGCCGGCCACGCCGAATTGCCTTGCCAGATAGTCGCCACCGAACCTGTCCCTGAACGTGCTCCTGAACGTGCCCCAGACTGAATCCTCCTCCCATGCCACGCCGCTGCCGGCGTCCCTGACCCACCAGATGCGCGATGTGCTGCGCCGCATGGAGCGCGCCGCGCGCACGCCCCTGCACCAGCTGGGCGCCGAGGGCGCACGTGCCGCCTACGAGGCGGGGGCCGGCGTGCTCGAAATTCCCAAGCCGGTTCTGCCGCGTGTCGATGATCTGCAGATTCCCGCGCGCGATGGCGCCTTGCTGCCCGCTCGGCTCTATGCGCCCGTGGAGCGAAGCCAGGCGCCGGCCACGGGCCTGCCCGTGCTGCTGTACCTGCACGGCGGTGGCTTCACCGTGGGCAGCGTGGCCACGCACGACGTGCTGTGCCGCCAGCTGGCCCATCTGTCGGGCGCCATGGTGGTCTCGCTGGACTACCGGCGCGCGCCAGAGCACAAGTTTCCCACCGCTCACAACGACGCCTGGGACGCGCTGCAGTGGCTGGCCGCGCAGGCGGCATCGCTGGGCGCCGACCCTGCGCGCCTGGCCGTGGGCGGCGACAGCGCGGGCGGCACGCTGGCCGCAGCCTGCGCCATCCATGCGCGCGACACCGGCCTCAAGCTGGCTCTGCAACTGCTGATCTACCCGGGCACGACGGCGAACCAGGACACCGACTCGCACCGCCGCTTCGCCCACGGGCTGGTGATCGACGAGCCGGCCATCACCTGGTTCTTCGCCCAGTACCTCAACAGCCCCGCCGACCGCGAGGACTGGCGCTTTGCCCCGCTGCTGGCCCCCGATGTGGACGGCGTGGCCCCGGCCTGGATAGGCTTGGCCGAATGCGACCCGCTGGTGGACGAAGGCGTGGAATACGCCGACAAGCTGCGCATGTCCGGCGTGCCCGTGGACCTGGAGATCTACCGGGGCGTGACCCATGAATTCGTCAAGATGGGCCGCGCCATTGCCGAAGCGAGCCGTGCACATGCCGACATGGCGCGCGCCTTGAGCGACGCCTTCGCGGCCTGAAGGCCGAGGCACAAAGAAACGCACCAAAAGACACCAAGACACCCCAAGACAACAGGAGAGAAACACCCCCATGCAACGCCAAGATTTCCGCACGCTGCAACGCATCGAAGTGCGCTGGTCCGAAGTGGACGCCCAGAAGATCGTCTTCAACGCCCACTACCTGATGTACGCCGACGTGGCCGTCACCGACTACTGGCGCCAGCTGGGCATGCCCTATGAGTCGTCCTTCGCGGCCCTGGGTGGCGAGCTGTTCGTCAAGAAGGCCACCACCACCTACCACGCATCGGCCACGCTGGGCGACGTGCTGCATGTGGGCATACGCTGTGCCAGGCAGGGCAATACCTCGCTGTTGTTCGAGGCCGGCATCTTCCGCGGCATGGAGCTGCTCAACACCGTGGAACTGGTCTATGTGTTCGCCGATGCCACCACGCGCCAGCCGCTGCCCGTGCCGCAGCAGCTGCGCGACGTGCTCACGGCCTATGAGGCCGGCCAGAGCGTGGTGCGCGTGGCATCGGGCAGTTGGAACGATCTGGGCCGCGACGCCGAGCGCCTGCGCCTGGCCGTGTTCGTGCACGAGCAGGGCGTGCCGCGCGAGATCGAGATCGACGAATTCGACCCCGTGGCCCGCCACGCCGTGGTCTACAACGGCCTGGGCCAGCCGATCGCCACCGGCCGCCTGGTCAGCGACAGCCCCGGCGCGGGCAGGATCGGCCGCATGGCCGTGGACCGCAGCGTGCGCGGCGGCCGCTGGGGCCGCATCGTGCTGGACAGCCTGGTCGAAGCCTCGCGCCAGCGCGGTGACCGCGAAGTCGTGCTGCATGCGCAGCGCCATGCCGAGTCGTTCTACCTGCGCGCGGGCTTCACGCCCGAGGGCGAGCCCTATGAAGAGGCCGGCATTCCCCACATCACCATGAGGAAAGTGCTCACCGCCTGAGCTGCAGGCAGCTCAGGCGGTGCAAGGCTCGAATCTCAGATGTCCTCGCGCAACGCGTAGGGCAGGGGCTTGAGCTGCAGCGCCACGGCCTGTGCGGCATCGGCGCGCTGGCCTTCGCTCAGTGCGGCGTGGGCCAGCAGGGGCTGGTCGGCCGAGCTGGTCTGCATGGAGACGATGGCGTCCCAGCCGCCGCCAGGCGCCGGGGCGGCCTGGACCACGGTGCCGGTGGCCTGCTCCAGGTCCTCGGGCGTGAAGACCTCCATGCCGGTGGCCAGCGGCTGCTGTGCATGGGCAAGGTAGGCGCGGCGCTTGAGCGTGCCCCGGAACTGGCTGCGGGCCACCACCTCCTGGCCTGGGTAGCAGCCCTTCTTGAAATTCACGCCTTCCACCGATTCGTAGTTGAGCATCTGCGGCACAAAGGCATCCGCCACAGGCGCCGACAGCGTGGCAATGCCGCTGGCAACTTCGCTCCAGAGCCAGTCGGCCTCGCTGAGTGCAGGGCCCTCGGGCAGGGGTGCGCCCACGGGCGCCACGCGCAGGGCGCGCGGCTGGCCTGCGGCCGGGTACAGGACGATCAGGCTGGCGTCGCCGTCATCGGTCTTGGTCCAGGGCACGGCTGCCGGGCCCAGGGCCTGCGCGGCGGCATCGCCAGCCAGCCCGTGCAGTGTGAATTCGGCCGTGGCGTCGCTGAGCTTGCACTTGGCGCGCAGCACGAACATGGACAGGCGCTTGAGCGTGGGCGCCAGCAGGCTGCGGTCGCACAGCAGCAGGATCTCGTCCTTGCTGCGCTTGAAGCCGATGAAGCTGGCCAGCATGCGGCCCTTGGCCGTGCAGAACGCCGCCAGACGCGCATGCTGCAGATCCAGCAGCGCGAAGTCGTTGGTCAGCTGTCCATGCAGGAACTGGGCGGCGTCTTCGCCGAGGGCGCGTATCACGCCGAGATGGGAAACGGAAGCAATGCCGTTCAGTAAAGGCTGGGTCATGGCTGAATTATGATCAGCCGCTCTATTGCTTGCTTGGACCGAGGTTGTGCGCTTTATCTTTCGCGCTTTGATGATGTTGCTGGTGCTGGCCGCCGTGCTGGCCGGTGCCGGCTGGTGGTGGCTGAACCAGCCGCTGCCGCTGGCCCAGCCCACGCTGGAGCTGGAGGTCGAGCCCGGTACCACGCCGCGTGGCGTGGCCCGCGAAGTGGTCAAGGCCGGCGTGCAGACCGATGCGCGGCTGCTGTACGCCTGGTTCCGCGTCTCGGGGCAGGACCGGCAGATCAAGGCCGGCAACTATGAGCTGACCACGGGTCTGACTCCCTATGTGCTGCTGCAAAAACTCGCACGCGGCGAGGAATCGCTCAAGGCGTTGACCCTGGTGGAAGGCTGGAACTGGCGCCAGGTGCGCGCCGCCCTGGCCCGGGAGGAATTCCTGCGCCAGGAAAGCGCAGGCATGGACGACGCTGCCCTCATGCAGGCCCTGGGCCGCGCGGGCGTGGCGCCCGAGGGCCGCTTCTTCCCCGATACCTATACCTATGCCAAGGGCAGTTCCGACCTGGCCGTGCTGCGCCGCGCCCTGCACGCCATGGACCGGCGCCTGGCCGACGTCTGGGCGCTGCGCTCGGCCGACACGCCGCTCAAGACGCCCGACGAAGCGCTGATCCTGGCCAGCATCGTCGAGAAGGAAACCGGCCGCGCGGCCGACCGCGCACAGATTGCCGGTGTCTTCAGCAACCGCCTGCGCATCGGCATGCTGCTGCAGACCGATCCCACCGTGATCTACGGCCTGGGCGAGAAATTCGACGGCAACCTGCGCCGCCGCGACCTGCAGACCGATACTCCCTGGAACACCTACACCCGCGCGGGCCTGCCGCCCACGCCCATCGCCATGCCTGGCAAGGCCGCCCTCATGGCCGCCGTGCAGCCCGGACAGACCAAGGCGCTGTACTTTGTGGCGCGTGGCGACGGCACCAGCCATTTCAGTGCCTCGCTGGACGAGCACAACCGCGCCGTGAACCGCTACCAGCGCGGCCAGCAAAGCCCTGAGCAAAAGCCCTGAGATATTCCCCCAGGGCTGCTGCGTTCTGCGCAGCGCTTGCGTATCCTCTCTTTCCATATGACCACTGCAACTCCCGCCGGCCTGTTCATCAGCTTCGAAGGCATCGATGGCGCCGGCAAGTCCTCGCACATCGCGTCGCTGGCCCAGGCTTTCCGTGACCAGGGGCGCACGGTGACGCTCACCCGCGAGCCCGGCGGCACGCCGCTGGCCGAAAAGCTGCGCGCGCTGATGCTGCACGACGCCATGGACCCGCTGACCGAGGCCCTGATCGCCTTTGCCGCGCGACGCGACCATCTGGTGCAGGTGATCGAGCCCGCGCTGGCGCGCGGTGAAGTCGTGCTCTGCGACCGCTTCACCGATGCCACCTTTGCTTACCAGGGTGCGGGCCGGGGCTTCGACCTGCAGCCGCTGGCCACGCTGGAGCGCATGGTGCAGACGGGCACCGCCCCCCAGCCCGATCTGCTGCGCGAGCCCCACCTGACGCTCTGGTTCGACCTGCCCGCCGAGGTGGCCGCCGAGCGCCTTGCCTCGGCCCGTGTCCCGGACCGCTTCGAGTCCGAGCCCGGCAGCTTTTTCGCACGCGTGGCCCAGGGCTATGCGGCGCGTGCTGCCGCCGCGCCCCAGCGCTTTGCGCGCATCGACTCCAACGCCAGCCGGCATGCGGTCTGGCAGCAGATCACCCAGGTCATGGTGCGCCGGGGCTGGCTGGCCATCATGGTCGGCGGACAGGCAGGTGTGGCATGAGCGAGGCCCTGCCACAACCGGCCGAGACCGACACCGCCTGGATCGCCGGGCAACGCGCGCGCCTGCTGGCCCAGCGCGGCCACGCCTGGCTGCTGCAGGGGCCTTCCGGCCTGGGCCAGTACGCGCTGTCGCTGTCGCTGGTGCGCGCCTGGCTGTGCGAATCGCCGTCGCCCCAGGGGGCCTGCGGCCACTGCGGCAGCTGCCACGCCATCGACGTGCGCGCCCATGCCGACCTGTGCGTGCTCATGCCCGAGGTGCAGATGATGGCGCTGGGCTGGCCGCTGCCCGAGAAGGCCCAGGCCGATATCGACGACAAGAAGCGCAAGCCCAGCAAGGAAATCCGTGTCGAGGCCATGCGCGACGCCGTGGAGTTCTGCCAGCGCACCAGCGCGCGCGGGCGCGGCAAGGCCGTGCTGGTCTATCCGGCCGAGCAGATGAACGCCATCACGGCCAATGCGCTGCTCAAGACGCTGGAGGAGCCGCCGGGCGATGCCCGCTTCGTGCTGGCCAGCGAGGCGGCCCACCAGCTGCTGCCCACCATCCGCAGCCGTTGCCTGACCCACACCATGGCCTGGCCCGATCAGCAAGAGGCCCTGGCCTGGCTTCAGGGGCAGGGCGTGGCCCCGGAAGCGGCCGCCGTGGCGCTGCGCGCCGCAGGCGGGCGGCCCGGCGACGCGCTGGCATTGGCGCACAGCGGTGGCGGCAAGGACATGGCCGCATGGTCCCAGTTGCCGCGTGCGCTGGCCAAGGGCGATGTGGCGGCCCTGGCCGCCTATGCCCCGCCCCATGCCGTGGAGGCCTTGCAGAAGATCTGCCACGACCTGATGGCCCTGGCCGCAGGCGCCGCGCCGCGCTACTTCACGCCGGCCGACCTGCCTTCGCGGCCGCTGGACATGGGGCTGCTGGCCGAATGGTCACGCGCCCTGGCCCAGGCCGCGCGCACGGCGGACCACCCCTTCAACGCCGGACTCATGACCGAGGCCCTGGCCGCCGAGGCCCGGCGCGTGCTCATGTCCGGCCAGCCTGCCCGCCAGCGCCGGGGATGAGGCGCGGGGGGCGTGGCGGCAGTGCAGCAGCGCGGCGGTGTGCTTTTCGCCACATGAAAGCCCGTCCTGTTAACCTACGGCCCTGGGCCCGGTGCCGATCGCGCCGGCCGCTCACCGAACCAATGTCTGCAAACCATCCATGAGCACCGCACCCACCACACCCCGTCCCAGCGTGATGCAACTGGCGATCAAGGAAAAGGCCGCGCTGTACGCCGCCTACATTCCCATGTTCGCCGAAGGGGGCGTTTTCGTGCCCACGCAGCGTGAGTACCGTCTTGGCGATGATGTCTATGTGCTGCTGACCCTGCCCGACGAGCCGCAGCGCTATCCCGTGGCCGGCCGCGTGGCGTGGATCACGCCCGCGCGCGCCTCGGGCAACCGCACGCAGGGCATAGGCATACAGTTCCCCAAGGACGAGAAGTCCGCCGAGCTCAAGGCCAAGATCGAGAACATCCTGGGCTCGGCCCTGGCCTCGGACAAGGCCACGCAGACGGTCTGAGTTCTGCGCCTGCCTCTGCCCGCATGCCGACACGGAGGAAGTGCTCTCCGGTCGGCATGCCTGTTTCTGAACCACGAGATTCCATGTTTACCGATTCCCACTGCCATCTGAATTTTCCCGAGCTGCAAAGCCGCCTGCCCGAGATCCGCGAGGCCATGGCGGCCGCGCGCGTCACGCGTGCGCTGTGCATCTGCACCACGATGGAGGAATTCGGCGATGTGCACCAGCTGGCGCTGGACCACGACAATTTCTGGGCCACGGTGGGCGTGCACCCCGATACGGAACACATGACCGAGCCCAGCGTGGCCGACCTGGTCGAGCGCGCCGCCCTGGCGCGCGTGGTGGCCATCGGCGAAACGGGACTGGATTACTACGGCATGGAAGACCGCAAGGGCGGGCGTACCATTGCTGACCTGGAATGGCAGCGCGAGCGCTTTCGCGTGCACATCCGCGCGGCGCGCCAGACGCAAAAGCCCCTGGTCATCCACACGCGCAGCGCCTCTGATGACACGCTGGCCATCCTGCGCGAAGAAGGCGAGGACGGCTCGGCAGGCCAGGCTGGCGGCGTGTTCCACTGCTTCACCGAAACCATGGAGGTCGCGCGTGCGGCGCTGGACCTGGGCTACTACATCTCCATGTCAGGCATCGTCACCTTCAAGAACGCCCAGCACCTGCGCGACGTGGCCGCCTTCGTGCCGGCCGACCGCCTGCTGATCGAGACCGACAGCCCCTACCTGGCGCCCGTTCCCTATCGCGGCAAGACCAACAATCCGTCCTACGTGCCTTACGTGGCACAGCAGATTGCACAGGTGCGTGGCATGGCCGTGGAGGACGTGGCGGCCCTGACCAGTGCCAACTTCGACCAGCTGTTCAAGGGGGTTGTCGCATGCGACTGAATGCTGCGGCCGGTGGCCGCGTGGGCATGGGCGTGGACGTGCACCGGCGCCACTGGCTGGCCCAGGCCGGCCAGGCCGTGGTGGCCCTGGCCGCAGCCAGCGGCGGGCTGGCGCATGCCAGCCAGTACGACGACTACGTGCGCGCCATCATCAGCGACAACGAGCGCGCCATGGTCAACCTGATCTTTCGCGGCTTCGACCCCAACACCCGCGACACGCGCGGCCGCCCGGGCCTGGTAGCGGCCCTGCACCAGGGCTCGCTGGGCGTGTTCGACGTGCTGCTCAAATCCCCGGGCATCAAGGTCAACGAGGCCTCCCAGCAGGGCGAAACGCCGCTGATGATGGCCTGCATCAAGGGCCACCTGGACCTGGCAAAGGAACTCATACGCCGGGGCGCCGATGTCAACCGCCCCGGCTGGACACCGCTGCACTACGCCACCTCGGCCGACCTGCCCAAGACGCTGGACATCGTCAAGCTGCTGCTGGACAACAGCGCCTACATCGACGCCGACTCGCCCAACGGCACCACCCCGCTGATGCTGGCCGCCCAATACAGCAGCGAAGCCGTGGTGGACCTGCTGATCAAGGAGGGCGCCGACGTCGTCCTTCGCAACCAGCGTGGCTTCACCGCCGCCGACTTTGCCCGGCAGGTGGACCGCCAGTACATGGTCGACAAACTCACCAAGGCCATCAAGGCCGAGCGCAAGACCCAGCCTTCGCGCGGAAGCTGGTAGCAGCAAGCCAGGCGGGTGGCACTGCCGGTGCCGCCGCTGTCCACATCAGGTTGTGTGATTCCTGCTCAATCGGGCGTACAGGCCGTCCCGCGCCAGCAGCTCGGCATGCGTTCCCTGCTCGGCAATGCGGCCGCGCTCCATCACCACCACGCGGTCGGCATGCTCGATGGTCGAGAGCCGGTGGGCGATGACCAGGGTCGTGCGGCCCTGCATCAGCCGCGTCAGCGCCTCCTGCACCAGGCGCTCGGATTCGTTGTCCAGTGCCGAGGTGGCCTCGTCCAGGATCAGGATGGGCGCATCCTTGTACAGCGCCCGTGCAATCGCCAGCCGCTGGCGCTGGCCCCCCGACAGCTGGCTGGCGTTGTGGCCCACCACCGTCTGCAGACCGTTGGACAGGCCGCGCACGTGGGTGCCCAGATTGGCGGCATCCAGCGCGGCCCATAGCTGGGCCTCGTCTTCCACCCCGCCCAGCGCCACGTTGGCGGCAATGGTGTCGTTGAACATCACCACGTCCTGGCTGACCATGGCGAACTGCTGGCGCAGCGCGGCCAGATCCCATTCGGGCAGGGGCGTTCCGTCCAGCAGCAACTGGCCGCCCGTGGGCTGCAAAAAGCGTGGCAGCAGGTTCACCAGCGTGGTCTTGCCCGCGCCGGAGGGGCCGACCAGGGCCACCACCTCGCCCGGGCGCACGCGCAGGTCCACATGGCTCAGGGCGGGTGCCTTGTCCTCGCCAAACTGCACGGACACGTCGCGCAACTCGATCTCGCCACGCGCCTTGCCGGGCACCTGCGTGCCGCCGGTCTCGTCGCCCGAGCCCTCCAGCAGATGCAGGCCCCGCTCCAGCGCCGCCACGCCACGCGTGATGGGGTTGGCCACATCGGCCAGGCGTCGGATGGGGGCAATCAGCATCAGCATGGCCGTGATGAAGGCCGCAAAGCTGCCCACCGTCACATCCTGCACATTGGCCGCAGCAGCGCCCGTGCCCCGGCTTTGCCACAGCGCAATGCAGATCACGGCCGACAGGGCGGCGGCGGCCAGCAACTGGGTCAGCGGCGTCATGGCCGCCGAGGCGATGGTGGCCTTGATGGCCAGCTTGCGCAGTTGCCCGCTCAGGCCGCCAAAGCGCTTTTGCTGGCCCTGTTGCGCGCCATGCAGGCGCACCATGCGGTGGGCCAGAACGTTCTCTTCCACCACATAGGCCAGGGAATCGGTGGCCTCCTGGCTGATCTTGGTGATGCGGTACAGGCGGCGCGACAGCGTCTTCATGATCCAGGCCACGCCCGGCACCACGGCCGCCACCACCAGCGTCAGCTGCCAGTTCAGATACAGCAGGTAGCCCAGCAGCGCCACCAGCGTGAAACCGTCGCGCGAGATGCCCAGCATGGCCTGCACCAGCAGCGTGGAGCCGGTCTGCACCTCATAGACCACGGTATTGGACAGCGATGAGGCCGACTGGCGCGAGAACAGCGCCATATCGGCCGCCAGCAGCCGCTCGAACAGGCGCTTGCGCAGCGCCAGCATGCCCTCGTTGGCAATGCGCGCCAGCGCGTACTGGCCCACGAACTGCGACAGGCCCCGCACCAGGAACACGCCGATGATGGCCAGCGGCACCGACCACAGTGGCAGCGTGCCGTCGGTGAAGCCGCTGTCCAGCAGCGGCTGCAGCAGGGCAGGGATCAATGGCTCGGTGACCGCGCCCACCAGCGTGGCGGCCACCGCCAGCGTCCAGGCCAGGCGCTGGCCACCAAAGTAGGGTGACAGGCGCTTGAGGCGCTGCGACAGGGTCAGGGTGCTGGCGAGATCAAGGGCCGCCGGTGCGGCGGACGGCGCAGGGGCCGGCGGCGGTGAGGATGGTGCTTGCATGAAGCGCGGATTTTACGGCGGGCTTGCCTGGGGCTGCCTCATGGAGAACTGATGCGGCTGGCGGGGATCGAGAAAGCCTGGGCCGACAGACCCTACAGTGCACGTTCTTACATCGAGACGCATCCAGTGTGTGTAACATTCGCACCTGTGCAAGTACCGGGGTCTTCCCGTAGATATTGATGAATGCCAATGACTATTGATCGACTCCTTTCTCCCTCCTCCCTGGCGGCCGTGCCGCGCACTTCGCGCCGAACCCTGCTGGCCGCTCTCGCCTCAACCCCCGCAATTCCCGCGCTGGCCCAGTTCCGCGTCGAAGTGACGGGCGTGGGCCTGACCCAGTTGCCCATCGCCATTGCAGCATTCAAGGGAGAAGGGCAGGCGCCCCAGAAGATCTCGGCCATCATCCAGGCTGACCTGGAGCGCAGCGGTCAATTCCGCGCCGTGGACACGGCCGGCGTGCAACTGGACGAAACCTCGCGCCCCGACGTTGCCATGTGGCGCCAAAAGAGCGCTGACTCGCTGGCCGTGGGCAGCATCACGCGCCTGGCCGATGGCCGCTACGACGTGCGCTTTCGCCTCTGGGACGTGGTCAAGGGCCAGGACCTGGGCGGCCAGGGCTTTGCCGTCACCACCGGCGACTTGCGCCTGGTGGCCCACCGCATCTCCGACTACATCTACGAAAAACTCACGGGCGAGAAGGGCGTGTTCTCCACACGCATCGCCTATGTGACCAAGGCGGGCAGCAACTACCGCCTGTGGGTGGCCGATGCTGATGGCGAGAACGCCCAGTCGGCCCTATCGAGCCCGGAACCCATCATCTCGCCCGCCTGGTCGCCCACCGGCACCCAGCTGGCCTACGTGTCCTTCGAATCGCGCAAGCCCGTGGTCTATGTGCACGATGTGGCCAGTGGCCGCCGCCGCCTGGTTGCCAACTTCCGGGGCTCCAACAGCGCACCGGCCTGGTCGCCTGACGGCAACTCCCTGGCCGTCACGCTCAGCCGCGATGGCGGCTCGCAGCTGTACCTGATCAGCGCCCAGGGCGGCGAGCCGCGCCGACTGATGCAAAGCAGCGGCATCGACACCGAGCCGAACTTCTCCAGCGATGGCCGCTCCATCTACTTCGTCAGCGATCGTGGCGGTGCTCCGCAGATCTACAAGGTGCCGGCCTCGGGCGGCAGTGCGGAACGCGTCACCTTCACCGGCAACTACAACATCTCGCCCAGCGTCAGCCCCGATGGAAAGTGGCTTGCCTACGTCTCGCGCGTGGGCGGCGGCTTCAAGCTCCACGTCATGGACCTGAGCACCGGCACAGTGAATGCCATCACCGACACCACGGCCGACGAAAGCCCCAGCTTCGCCCCCAACAGCCGCCTGATCGTCTACGCCACCCTGCAGCAGGGCCGCGAATCCCTGATGACCACCACGCTCGACGGCAAGATCAAGGCACGGCTGGCAGGGCAGGGCGGCGACATCCGCGAACCCGACTGGGGTCCGTTCCAGCGCCAGTGATATCCGGCTTCCCCGATTTCTTTTCAGTCAACCAGTCAACTCAGCACGAAGTCCACCCGGACATACGGAGATTTTTCATGATCACCATCAAACGACTTTCCCTGGCACTTGCAGTCACCGCACTCATGGCAGGTTGCAGCTCGGGCGTCAAGCTTGACGAAACCCCGGTTACCGACGCGGGCGCCACCAGCACGGGCCAGGGCAGCGGCGCCGGCACGGGCAGCACCTCGCAAAGCGGCATCTCGGGCGTGGACCTGACCGGCTCGGCTGCCGACAAGGCAGGTCCCCAGGGCGTCAGCCGCGTCGTCTACTTCGACTTCGACAGCTACGTCGTTAAGGCCGACGCCCAGCCCCAGATCGAAGCCCATGCACGCTTCCTGAAGGCGTCTTCTGCACGCAAGGTCCAGATCGAAGGCCACACCGACGAGCGCGGCGGCCGCGAATACAACCTGGCCCTGGGCCAAAAGCGCGCCGAAGCCGTGCGCCGCTCGCTGGGCCTGCTGGGCGTCAGCGATGCGCAAATGGAAGCCGTGAGCTACGGCAAGGAAAAGCCTGCCGCCGAAGGCCATTCCGAAGACGCCTACGCGCAAAACCGCCGCGCTGAACTGTCCTACCGTTGATGAACATGCAGCGCTACCCGATCCTGCATCGCACCGCGCTGCGCACGCTGCTGGCGGCCGGCCTGATGGCCGGCTACGCCGCCAGCGGCCATGCCGCGCTGTTCGGCGATGACGAGGCGCGCCGCGCCATCCTGGAAATGCGCCAGCGCGTCGACAGCATGCAGCAGTCGCAGCAGCGCATGACCGAGGAAAGCTCGCAAACGCGCCGTGGCCTGCTCGAACTGCAGTCGCAGATCGAGCAGCTCAAGTCCGAGCAAGCCAAGCTGCGCGGCCAGAACGAGCAGCTGCTGCGCGATGTGGCCGAGCTGCAGCGCGGCCAGCGCGACATTGCCAAGGGCGTGGACGAGCGCCTGCGCCAGTTCGAGCCCGTCACGGTGACGGTGGACGGCCAGGAATTCGCAGCCGACCCGGCAGAGAAGCGCGACTTCGAAGCCGCGCTGGCGCAGTTCCGCGCAGGCAACTTTGCCGAAGCCGGCACGGCGTTCTCGTCCTTCCTGAACCAGTGGCCCAAGAGCGGCTATGTGCCCTCGGCACGCTTTTGGCTGGGCAACGCGCAGTACGCCAATCGCAACTACAAGGACGCGATCACCAACTTCCGCGCGCTGCTGGCAGCAGCCCCCATGCACGGCCGGGCGCCGGAGGCGGCACTGTCCATCGCCAACTGCCAGATCGAGATGAAGGACACCAAGGGCGCGCGCAAGACGCTGGAAGACCTGATCAAGGCCTATCCCAACGCCGAAGCCACGGCTGCGGCCAAGAACCGTCTCGCCAGCCTCAAGTGATGAACGACACGGTCTCTTCATCCCTCCCGGAAGAAGACAAGACAGCGCCTGAAGCAGGCGCTGTTTTTTCTGATGCCGACCTGCAGCGCCGCTTCGGCGGCCTGGAGCGCCTGTATGGCGTGCCGGGCGCCGCGCGCATCCGCGCCGCGCACGTCGTCGTGGTGGGCATCGGCGGCGTGGGCTCCTGGACCGCCGAGGCGCTGGCGCGCAGCGGTGTGGGCGAGCTCACGCTCATCGACATGGACCATGTCGCCGAGTCCAACATCAACCGCCAGATCCACGCGCTCTCCACCACCGTGGGCCAGGCCAAGATCGAAGCCATGCGCGAGCGCATCGCCCAGATCAACCCCGCCTGCCGCGTGCACTGCATCGACGACTTCGTTGACCCGGACAACTGGCTGCGCCTGCTGCCCCAGGACGCCGACGCCGTCATCGACGCCTGCGACCAGGTCAAGGCCAAGACCGCCATGGCAGCCCATGCGCGTGCCACGCGGCAATGCTTCATCTCCGTGGGTGCAGCGGGCGGCAAGCGCCTGGCTCACAAGGTCGATATCGACGACCTCAGCGCCACCACGCACGACCCGTTGCTGGCCCAACTGCGCTACCGCCTGCGCCGCGAACACGGCGCACCCAAGGAAGGCAAGCGCATCGGCATCGCCTGCGTCTTCAGCCGCGAGGCCGTCGCCCCGCCCGATGCCTCTTGCGCCATCGAAGGCGACGGCACGCTCAACTGCCACGGCTACGGCTCGGTAGTGACCGTCACCGCCACCTTCGGCCAGTGCGCCGCAGGCTGGGTCATCGATCAACTGAGCCGCATCAAGAATTGAAGCGTAAATTTTGGTGCTAGAATCTATGTCTTCGCTAAGCAGCATCTGATGCATGCAAAGCGTGGTTCGGGTCTTTAGCTCAGTCGGTAGAGCAGCGGACTTTTAATCCGTTGGTCGCGAGTTCGAATCTCGCAGGACCCACCAACTAAATACCAATGAAATCAAGCCCTTACGCCACAAGCGTAGGGGCTTTTTTCTTGTCGTCGGGGGTCTGCTCTGACCAAAACATGACCGCGTTTGCGTACTGGGCCAGATGCTCCGGCGCCAAATGGGCATATTTCTTCACCATCTCCAGCGTCTTCCAGCCTCCCAGCTCCTTCAGCACGAACAGGGGCGTGCCGGATTGGACATGCCAGCTCGCCCAGGTGTGCCGCAAGTCATGGAAGCGGAAATTTTCGACACCGGCAGCGGCGAAGGCTCGGGCAAGAATTCGCGCATCGACCTGCTTCACAGGTGCCCCGGTAGGCCGCGTGAAGACATTGACGCCTTTGGGGCGCGCGTTCAGCACGTCGAGCGCTTCGCTGTTGAGCGGAACCACTCGCGCGGAACCCGATTTGGAAGCATCGGCGCTGACCCACGCCGTCGAGCGCTTGAGGTCCACCTTGTCCCAGGTCAGGGTGAGGATTTCTGCGCTTCGCATGCCCGTGGCAAGTGCGAAGCGGCAGATGTCTCGCATCCAGTCCTGAGACAAGGCCGTGATGAAGGCACGGGCCTGCTGGCGGGTCAGGAACCGAATACGAACCGCAGGCTCCCGGTAGTTACTGAGAATGGGCGCGCGCGCCAGCCACTGCATCTTCTCGCACATGTTGAGCAGCGTCCGCAGTGTGGCGATGTACCGATTCTTTGTGCTCTGCGATGTGGGCCGCTGCATCGTGGAGCCGTGGCGCACGAAGTGCGTGGGCAGGTTGTCAAGGATCACGTCGCTTGTTAAAGAGCTGATGGGCTTGCCGCCGAAGACGGTGCGCCAATATGCGACGTGCCGAACCTTGGTGTCGTAGTCGCTCTGTCCAGCAGAGGCGCGGAGGAATTGAACGGCAGCTTCCTCGAAAAGCCGCTGCGGCTGCTCTCCCAGCTTGTCCTGCCGCCACATCTCCGCCTTCAGGCGGTCGTGGTATTCCTGAGCTGCCTTGCGCTCGGTCGTTTTAGAAGATCGTCTAACTCTTTCGCCGCTTGGCGTGCGTAGATCGATCCACCAGATTCCGGAAGTTTGATCTTTGCGGATGGGCATTCACTATCCTGGTTCCGCAACGATAGCCGGGTGACATTGTTGCGAGGTTTGTTGAGGGCGGCAAGGGCAGATGGCCAGATGCGCCATATGCGCGATCCGGGTAGGCGAAAGGCGATCTCGTGCCGCCTTTCGAAAACGGTTCCGTATGAAACCTGCAGCCGCTCGGCGGCCTGTTTGAGGGTGAGCGCGGTTTCACTCATGGGGCGTGCTGCGGTTTGGCAATGCAAACGCCCCGCTCGATGGCGGGGCGTGGTTGATGGGATGGTGGCTCAGTGGGGCAGGTCCGGGGCCTGGAGTCCCTGCAGCTGGATCTCCTGCAGCACGCTGGTGTGTTCGTCCGCAAAGGCCTGCCAAGCTGCCGCAGGGATGGTGATCTCCTGGCCCTCATGCTCCGGCAGACTGGCGGCGTCTTTCACGCCCTGGATTGCAACCATGGCGCGGGAGAGCAAGCCGGCGGCGTAGATAGTTCCGGCCAGGTGGAACGCTTCCTCGACGTTCGACCTGCTCATGTCGCGGCTGCCTCGTGTCGGCGGCCGTCGAAATGGGACGAGGGCATGGTTTCGAGCTGCGTCTGCAGCAACTTCCTGTTGAGGTGGTCGCTGATCGCCAGAATGACCATGGGATTGGGGATTGCGCTGGGGCTGATCGTGCGGTTGATCTCTGTGACCGCCGAGAAGACGTGGCCGCAATAGAAGTTTTTGCACACGAAGATTGTTTCGCGGCTGGTGTTGGTGAGCTGCATGCTGGTGCGGGTGTAGGCCAGCTGTTCGCAGTGGGGGCACATCATGCGCATGTGGCTTGCTCCTTCACATTTTCGGTGGCAGTGAGGCTCAGGGCGACCTTGGTCAGTTCCAGGGCCATCTCGTCCCTGGCCTGGCCGCCCAGCTGCAGCTCGGGATGCACGGCCAGGTATTCCCGGAAAGCGCTCGCAGCAGCACCAGGTGCTGCGGCGTGCTGGCTGGGCTCGGCGCGCAGGCGCTCGGCCAGCGCATCCAGCTGTTCGAATGTGAAGGCCATGCCGCGAATCGCGCGCATCGGGCCAGGCGTGTGGAAGGTGGCGCCGCACTGCTGTGCCAGCAGCACCAGGGGGGTGTTGATCATCGTCATGGTGTGGCTCCTGGTCAGGCTGGGAAAGGCTCGATGCGGCGCGCGGGTGCGGGGTAGTACAGATGCCCACCTACGCGGCTGGGCAGCGTGAATGCATAGAAGCGCGAGGCCGGCAGGCCTGGATGCGGTTTCAGCTCCGTGCCCTGGTAGCAGTTGCTGGGAGGGGTGTAGGGCTTCTGGGGTGTGGTCTTGGACATGTGGATGCAGAAACGAAGCGGCCCGCGCAAGGCGGGCCGGAGCATGGTGGAGGTGGTCGATTAGCCGGCGAGGGTGTGGCGGGCCGACGTAGGGAAGGGGTTGTGTGCCGTTGGCGTGCTGCTGGGGGCCGGCAACTGTGGGGCCGTGGGCGGGGCTTCGAGGAAGTCGCTCCGGTCCGAGTGCGTGACCTTCAAGTACTCCACTTCGACCTTGGCCGTGTCAACGAGAACAGAGGCCACCTGAGCCACTGCTCGAGCGCGGTCTACGTCCATGGGCTGCTCGCGGTTGCGAAGATCTGCCAGCGTGTCCAGCAACTGCTGGCGAACGAGGGTGATGTGCGGGGTGCTCATTTTGGTTGGCTCTCTTTTGCAATGCGGTTGACCTGGCGGGTGATGGCACCCTTGAGCTGGACCAGCTTGGCCAACTCCGGAGACTTGCGGGCGGGATGGTTGCGGCGCGCGTTCTCGGCGCGGCTGATGCATTCGAGGCGATCAGCTGTGATTTCGGCCTCCTGGGTGGTCCGCTGGCCAGGCCGGAACACGATGATGTGACCCTCTGGCACAGGTCCGTTCGCGGCTTCCCAGACGAGCCGATGCACAGCTGTCCAGCGTCTGGCGGGGACGATGTTCCGGTCATCGGTCATCTTGCGTTCCAGAAGCCCGTCGCGCGTGACGCGAAGGCTGCCAATGGGCAAGTAGTTCCGGGACTGTTCGGGCCGGCGCGCCTTGAACTGCGTTGCCCGGGTGTTTTCATGGTGCCCAGTTGATCCTGGCACGCCTTTGTTCCACGGGGCCGCGCCTGGCTGGAATTGCGTGGCCACCATGTGGGGGTCATCCCTGCCGCGTTGGATTCGGCCGCTGTGCTGGCTGACGTTGAAGGCCTGGGATTTTTTGATCCCCAGGGCTGCGGCTTGGCGGTAGATCGTTGCCTTGCTGCTGCCGAGGGTCTGTGCCACCTGATCTGTGGGCGTGTCGGGGTAGAGGGCGCGCAGCTGGGCAATCTGCTGCGCAGTCCAACTTGCCTGAGGGCGCAATGCGGGGGGAGTGACTTGGCTCATGCTGGTCCAGAACACAGAAAGCCAGCTCTTTGGCTGGCTTTTTGAAGAAGGAGAGATCAGGACAGCGCACTTGACGCGCTGTGCTCACCCACGGAAAAAAAGCCACTGTTGAGTGGCTTTAATTTGGTTGACGAAGGTTAGCCTAGCTAAGCATCTCGATTTATTTGCTTTTCTTCTTCATAAATCCTTCGTTCCTCTCTGGATAAAGGGTCGTTCTTTCTTTTGCTATCAAGTGCTTCTATCTGAACTCCTGGAGAAAAGATGCTCTTGACGGAATCCCAAAAGACTTCCCATGGGGTGCGAGGTTGTGAAAGCATATTAAACTCCAATTATCTTCCGTTGAGGTAGGGAGGAGGTGTGTCCCGCAGTTCAGCAGAATCCACATTTATAGTAAATTCTGTGTCCCAATCGCTGATTTTTTTCTTGCGTGGTGGGTCAGGTGTGCGGAAATAGTCATCGTTAGATACAGCATGACTATCAACATCTGGAAGAGAATTTTTATTTTGGCGGCTAAATGAGCCTTTTGTGTCTTTGACTTTCATGTGGACCTCCGGTCCTGTGTGTTGACCGAAAACGACCAACTTTTTTCACACTACTCTGATTTCCAGCGGAAAACCGTTTGGGTAACAACAATTACCTATATGTAGAAGCGGATCAGGGCAGTGAAGCCCGTCGCGAGAGGGCGCGTCTCGCGCCCTGCATCCATGCCCTCAGGAAATGTCAGGAACTGCTCGCGGTCTTTGCAAACGATCCATCTCGGGGGAGGTTATGAAGAAAAAAGACCCCTGGCAGTCTCGCATCCAGGGGCTTGGGGAGCCGCCTAGGCTTGGCGCGCACCCCCTTGCGTGGTGTATGGGCCGGTCGTTGCTTAACTGTTGGCCGTTCTTATAAGACGCTGCTTCCGGACCTTGCGGTATCTCCAGGCCGCAGGCTGGCTTGGCTGCGCGAGAAGGTACCAGGACAGCGTGCTGCACGCGCTGCGCTCATGCCTCGGGGGTCAGGCGGCGGGCGCGATCAGGAACTGCTCCCTGTCCTTGTCCACAATCCAGTTCGGCGGCTTGCCCCGGCCCGTCCAGGTCGCGCCGGTCTCAGGGTCACGGAACTTGGGCTCGCCCACCGAGCCCTTCGTCTTACTGCGGCTGGCAGGGAACACGTCCTGCTCGGACAACTCGTATTGCTGAATCAGGGCGCGCACCTCTGCCACCGCGCCTGCCTTCTCCGTCTTCATCGCTTCAGCGATGCGTGCATCCAGCTCGGCCTTTTGCTGCAGCAGGGTCTTGTATTCGCTCATTGTTTTTTCTCCAGTAGGGTTTCGATAAGTGGGGCCCTTCTTTTGGTAGGGCCATGGATTAAAAGTTCTGGTCATGCCGCAATTGCGGCCGCCAGGAGGAATGCACCGGCAAAGCCAGTGCTGCCGGCCAGCAGGCTCATGCCCGCGAGGCCAAGGAAAACGCTGCGAATGCTCATGGCTGAGCTTGGAAGCTATCGCGCACGTCGGCGATATGGGCGATCAGGCCATCGCAGAACGCCGCGAAGCTGGTGGCAGGCATGTGCACGGCGCCCCGGTCCTTGACGGTCTGAACGCCCACCGCGTTGGCGGTCGTGGCGCTGATCTCGAAAATGCCCAGGCGCGCGTTGATCTGGCCCAGCTTCAACGTCTGGCCGCTGGCCACCAGTTCCTGCAACTGCAGCTGGTCCAGCGCTGCAGGCTGCAGCGCAGGGATGGGCGCCATCTCCACCTCGACATGCAGATCAGGCTGCGTGGCCAGGTCGAAGCCGATCAGCTCAGGTTGCGGCGGTGCCTCGACGCGGGCGGCAGGCGCTGGTTCCGGATGCGTGGCCGCGAATTCCGCGATGCACTGCGCGTAGTAGGCCCGGGCCAGTTTCAGCTTCACGTCCATCTGAGCCTCCAGCGCGCGGTCGCGCTCGATGGCCCATGTGGTCAGGCGCATGTGCTCGGGGATGTGCTCGACCAAGTGAAGCTGCTGCGGCTCGTACTGGCCCAGCAGTTCCTCGGGCGTGTTGACCATGGCGTAGTTGACCTCCCAGCGGTCCATGTCCCACAACCGCATGTAGCCGCGCATCTGCCACTCGTAGAGCGAGTCTTGGCAGTCACGCACGAATGCGGGGAAGGTCTGCAGGCTCCACGAGCATTTCAGGTCGTGGCCGCAGCGGCGCGGCCCCAAGTCCACGGTGTCGGCTTCTCCCGTGATCTGGCCGTCGCTGCGCCGTTCGGTGTTCTTGACCAGGGCCAGTCCGCGCACGCGGTTCAGCAGGGCCAGGCCTTCCGCTTCCACAGCCTTGCCCTTCTCGGTGTACTTGCTCGAAAAGTTGAAGTCCACGCCCCATATTTCCTGCCGCACCAGCTCGCGGATATAGGTCTTGGCGCCTTCGCTGAGCGTGCGCAGCTTGAGGTCATCGAGCAGGGCCTTTTCCTGGTCTGTGCGCTCCTTCTTGGCCTGGATGGCCTCGACCTCGGGCGTGATCAGCGCGGGGTCGATGCTCGCGGGCGCGGTCATCAACCTGCCGATGCTCGAGCAGCGAAACAGGATGGCCCTCATGGCGCGCCTCTTGTGGCGGCAGCGTTGAAGGCGATGAGGCCGGCGCGGTCTTCGGTGAGGGCAGCACGGCCTTCGCGGCAGGCCTCGGCGAACTTGTCGGTACCGCGCACGCTGATGATGTAGTCCACCCAGCCCTGAGCCAGTGTGGAGAGTGGTGCGGTCGCGCCGCCCTGGCCGTCGTCGTCCTCGCCGGCTTCGGCCACGCCCGTGATCTGCTTTAGCGTGTGGCGCTGTAGGTAGGTCGTGGTGGAAATGATGGCCTGGATGGCGTTCTTGCCGCCTGTCTCGTCGGGTTGGGCCGTGATCGAGATCTTCTCGCTGTGGCCCAGGCGATGCCGCAGCCAGCAGGTCACGGTGATGTCGCGGCCCGCCTGGCTGGTCTCCCAGGATCGCGAGAAGCCATGGGCGGACAGCTCCGGGCCCACGGCTTGCACCACGTCGTCCAGTTCGGCGTGCATGTAGCTGGTCCTGCCCTTGGCTGTGGGGAAGTCCACGGCCTTGCGCTTCATGATCCTGATGCCCTTGGCCTGGAAAGCGGCCAAGGCTTCGTTGTAGGCCTTCTCGGCCTCTCGGCGCTCGCCACGCTCCCACAGATCCATCAGCTTTTCGATCTGCTCGGGCGGCACGCCGCGCTCTTGGAGCGTCAGCAGGAAGTGCGCAGCAGGGGACATGATCAGGGCAGCGGACGCGACGTTTGCCGGCGGCATCAGTTCAATGGCTGCCGCTTCGGTTTTGGAAACAGCGTTCATAGGATCCTCGCGAGTTGTGTAAAAAGAAACGCCCGCAGCCGCGGGCGATGGTCGGCGCCGGCGCGGCGCTTGGTGAATGGGACGGTCATTCCGGGTCTTCCGGATCGCCGCGCATTTCCCTGACGAATGCCAGGTAGCGGGCGCCGCCAGCGGGCCACGCCCTGTCCAGCTTCTGTGCGGTTTCCTCAAGCCACTCCATCAGTAGCGGCACCTTCTCGGCGTCGGTGAGTTCGGAGAGCTTCATGGCTTTTCGCGGTGGCATTCCACGACGCTCTCGCTCACCCATTCCGCGTGCATGCCGGGGCACGCCAGCGCGCTTACAGTGGCGGGCGGGGCCTTGCCGGGCTCATCGTCCAGCGTAGCCTGCAGGCACAGCAGGCTGATGCCCAGCAGCATGGCAATCAGCCATGCGAGCGGCGGCGGGTCCGGGATTTCGTCATGTTTGTGCATGGTGGCTCCTCGATCAGTGGCGGTTTCGTTGAAGGTCCGCGATGTCTTCGCGGGCACGTTGGCGGGCATAGGCACGCAGCCACTCGTCCATGGAGTTGCCCATGACTGCCAGCTGCGGGTGTTCGGGGTTCAGGCTCTGGCCCATGCGCTCGCTGGCGGCGGCGATTTGCTTGGCCAGCTCGTACTGCGCGGCCTTCAGGGCCTCCTGCACAAACTCGGCAGTGAAGGGCGGGCCGTAGTACTCGCGGACGTAGGTGTCCAGTTCGGCGTCTTCTGCCTCGGCGCGGTCGTAGCGCGCCGCGTTCTCCGCAGCGGCCACCGAGGCCCAGCAGATAGAGGGGAGTCGTGCATTCATGTGGGCCTCCGGAAATGAAAAAGGGCCTGCGTGTGCAGGCCCTTGTGGGTGGGTCGATGGAGCCGGGTCAGAACCCACTCCAAAGGTTGAGATTGCCGGATGGCTCCGGCTCCATCGCGGCGGCGTCCTCTGAAAGGGCGCCAGCGTGATGGCCCTCTTGCGAGGGCATTCCGGATGCGCTCCGGTGGGCGTGTTGTTCTGGGCTTTTCTTTTCTTGGCATCCCAGTGCATGCCTCAAGCCGTATTTCTCCAATCCCCCCAGCTCAGGGTTCTGCGGGGCCTGTCCCAGTCTCCCGGCAGCTCTTACCTGCGTAAGCAGAGGCTGGTTCAGTGAGGCAGTGCGCCGACGACCTTTTGTATCCCGCTGCCGCCCGCGGTGCCTGTGTTTACCCAGCCGTGCGGCTGCATGAACGTGGGCGGCATGTTGGTGGCGCCCGTCAACGGCGAGATTGCTGCTGACGGTTTGGACTTTATCAAAAGATACTGATTTATGCAATATCAAAAGATACTTTCTTCGGCAAAAAAAAAGGTCAGCGTCGGCGTCAACTGATGCGTGCTGACCTAGGTTCATGAAGGGGTGTGATGTGGCAGCGCTTCCGTTGCTTCGTGCAGCATGCTGTAGGCCTGCATCAGCACGCTATGCACGGAAGCATGTTCATGCCTCAGAGATGAAGCACACAGTTCCACCAAGTCGGCGGCACTTTCAATACGCCCTCGCGCGAAAGCTTCTTGCTCCTGCACAGTGCCAAGGCAGAGTAGACCGCCGCCGTAGTGATGTATGGATCTGGCCGACCGCGTCGGACTGGAATCTTCGCCTGTGCTCACTCTTGCCTCTGAATACTGTGAATACGTACAGTATTCCCGGGCGAGAGAAGTTTGTCAAATTGAAACTTGATAGCAGGCTTCTATTGCTGGCCACGCAGTTGTGGTAGGTCTAGCATCCCACGAAGTAGGTTTTCGATCCTGCGGACCTCTGTGGGGTCGAGTTTTGAAATCGCGGCGACGACCTCGCGAGACAAGGCTAGTTCTTGGAAGCGTGCATCGCTGAACCATCCAGCGGCCCCTGGCAACTGCTCGCATTGCGCGATGGTCTTCTCTGTGATCGGTCGCAAGCCGTTGACCATGTGATTGATGTATGCGCCGTCCTTGTAGCCGATGGCTCGACCTAGGGCTGCACGTCCCCCCATGTGTACGGCGAGGGCCTCGAGCCTCTCGCGGCGGAAGTTGCTCTGTTCATCGTTGTCCATGCAGGACAGCTTAGAGCGTGCGTATCTAACGATACTGTTTCTGGTGACTATCAAAAGATATCCAAAGAAGTATCAAAAGATATAGAATTCGAGCATGACTACACCAAAGCCATGCAAACCTTGTGAGGAACTACGGCAGTTCCTCGAAGCACCAGGTGCACCTTCCATCGCCGAATTTCGAGAGCTGGCTGGGGCCAAACAAGATGCTCAAGTTCGACATTGGCGCGACGGTGTGCGGCGGCCCAAACCCAAGACGGTCGTTCGCATTGAACGGGTGACAGCGGGGAAGGTGCCGCGCCATGTCTGGTATCCGGATGACTGGCAGGAAATTTGGCCGGAGTACGAGCCGAAGGGAGTGCCGCATGGTTAAGCAAGGGCACCCCGCAGGTCCTATGCGGCGCGCTGCTCTGCGGCTTGTTGCCTTCGCACGAGCCAGCGGCCGCACCAGCTGCTCGGACACCATGGAGCTTCGCCAACAGTGCGACGCCAACACACTGCGCGTGCTCGACGCGCTGGCCAGGGCCAAGGGCATGGAGCGCCCGGTCTACATCGAGGCGCTGCTGGAAGAGCATGCGAAAGAAGCGTTGCATGAGGCCAGTCTGATCCTGCGCCAGTTGCGAGGCAATCCGCTGCTGGTGGAAGCGCTTGGAGCCCCGCCGGAGACCTTTGGTCTGACTGCGGCCGAGGAAGAGGTGGGGAATGCCCGAGCAACAGCTTCCTGAACCCCTCGTACCCGCTGACTGCGACTTGAGCGACTTCCCGTACATGGAGCTGGATGTTCGGCGCCTGCGCGACTCGCGTTTTGCATCGACGCCCAACGGTGATGCGTTCCGCGCTGGCGTGCTGCTGTGGTGCGCGGCCTGGCACCAGATTCCCGCTGCCTCGCTGCCCGATGACGACGTAGAGCTGGCCAACCTGGCCGGCTACGGCCGCATGCCTATCAGCGTGCGCGAATGGAAGAAGGTGCGGGCCGAGGCCCTGTCTGGCTTCGTGAAGTGTAGCGATGGTCGTCTGTACCACCCCGTGATCGCTGAGAAGGCCGTGGCTGCGGGTGCGGCGAAGCGGCGGCACGCCTACGGAAAGTTCCTGGACCGCCTGCGGAAAGAGAACAAGGCGCGGGAGAAATCCGGCAAGCCCCTGTTCGGAATTCCAACGCCGGAGCAGTGGAATTCCGGCGCCTACCCCCACGGAATTCCACCGGAGCCCCAAGCGATTTCCGCCGGAAATCGCCCGGAAAACGGTGCGACTTCCGGCCAAGTTCCAGCGGAAAACGCTCTTAGAGGGAACAGAGAGGGAGAGGGAGAGGGAACTCTTTATTCCGTAGCTAACGCTACGGGCGGCGGCGCCGCCAAGCCGCCAGGCGAGATGACGAAGGACGAGCTGTGGCGCGCGGGCAAGTCGCTGCTGGCCCAGGCAGGCCTGCCGCCGGCTCAGTGCGGCTCGTTCGTGGGAAAGCTGGTCAAGGACTACGGCGACCAGATCGTGGTCGATGCCGTGCGTGCTGCGGTCGTGGCGCGGCCGGCGGACCCCGTGGAGTACCTGAAGGCGACTTGCATGCGGGAGAAGGGCGAGCGCGCCACCCGGGGCAGCAACAAGCACAGCGCCGCCTATGCGGCCATCGTGGGGGACTGAGCAATGCAAAAAATTTCTGCGCTGGCACCGGCAGCGCTGCGCGATGGTGCGCGAGAGCCGGCGGACCAGGCTGCCGCGAACCCGGCCGTGAAGAACCTGTTCCTCGTGATGCAGGGCTGCTACGGGTCGTTGTTCCTGAGCAAGTTCGCCACGGGCGTGTTGGACGACCAAGGCCGCGACCTGGGCGTGCGCGCTGCGATGCGCGTCTGGCGCACGACGCTGGCCAAGTACACGCCCGACGTGATCGAGTCCGCTGTGGCGCGCCTCACGGCAGAGCACCCGGACTACCCGCCACATCTGCCGCAGTTCGAGGCCATGTGCAGGGCCGCCACGCCCCGCAAGACGCACGCCGAGGAGCATGGTTGGCTGGCCCTGCCTGCACCCAACGCAGCGCCTGTGCATGTCCAGATCGAGCCGCAGGGCGATGGCAAGGACTGGGCCCGCCGCATCGTGGCGCGCGTGCAGGCCGGCGACCAGACGCTGACACGCACGGCCATCCGCGCCGCGATGCAGGCCCTGGGCATGGAGGGCTGGCCGCGATGACGCTCCTGCAGCTGCTCAAGACCGGCGCCGTGCTGCGCTACCGGCCCGGGTTCCGCTTCTACGCGGTCCAGCGCGGCCGTGAGATCCCCGTCAACCAGGTGGAGGCCGAGGCAGCCGTGCGCGCCGGCCGCGTCCGCCCCGAAAGCACCGGCCCTGATGGGTTCGGCGTCTACCACTTCGCTCTCAGGAACACCCAATGATCCGCAGGTTTGAATTCGACCGCGACCAGGTGCTGGCCACTATTGAGGCCGGCCCGGTGCAGTACGCCGCCCTGGCCGGCACCATGTCCGATCCGGCCCGCGCCCAGCTGCGCGCCATCATCGATGAGCTGATGGGCCAGGGCCTCATACGGCTGATCCAGCTGGACCGCTTCCCGCACTACGTGGTCACCGATTGGGTGATGCCCGACGAGCTGCGCCTGCAGCTGATCGAGGGCAAGTGCAAGCGCACCGTGGACGGGTGCCTGGTCTGGACTGGCTATATCGACCCGCGCCGCGGCCCCATGGTGCGGTTTGGGCCGGACGGCCCTCCCACGGCGGCCCGCCGCGTGGTCTGGACGATCAAGCGGGGTCCGCTGGGCCTGCAGCAGACAGTCCGTGCGGGCTGCGATGACCCAGCATGCGTGGCCTATGAGCACATGAAGCTCGGCACCCGCGCCGACAAAGCGCGCGGCCGCAGCCTCACGCCGTTGACCAGGCTGCGCATAGCCCGCGCACAACAGGCAGCGCGCGGCAAGCTGGACCTTGAGAAGGTGAGGGCCATCCGCGCGAGTGCTGAATCGGAGACTGTGCTGGCGGAGCGCTACGGCGTCTCCAAGCCCACCATTGGCCAGATCCGCAGGAACGAGACGTGGCGGGAAGAGGGCGGCATGTTCACCGCGCTGATCCCAGGGAGGGCACGGGCATGAGCGTGATCCTTGGAATGGACCCTGGAGCCAATACGGGCGTGGCCGTGTTCGTGGACGGCCAGCTGGTGGAGCTTCTGACGATACCGCCGCACCACATCGAGCGCACGCTGGCCGCACGCATGCCGTCGCGCGTGGTCTTCGAGGACAGCCGGCTGCAGTCGCACACCTGGACGCGCGGCAAGACCGGCGCCGCCAGCGCCAAGATGGCGCGCAACGTGGGGCAGGTGGATGCGCGCTGCGCCGACATCACGGCGCACTGCGCAGATCTGGGCATCCCTGCCCACGGCATCAGCCCGGCAGGGAAGGGTGGCAAGCTGGATGCGCGGCGCTTCGCGGCCGTAACGGGCTGGACGGGCCCGAGCAACGAGCACAGCCGCGACGCGGCCATGGTGGCCTGGCCCTATCGCCGCGCGGCTGATCTGCGGGGAGGTGGCCGTGGCTGAGATTGCCCTTCACGCCCATTGGGACGGCCCCGAGCAGGCCCGGGCCAACTTCCTGCAGCGCGTGGCGCCCTGGTGCATGCAGCAGTGGGAGGCTGGCCGCCGGCTGGAGGTGTTCGTGCGTCTCCACGAGGACGCCAAGACCGACAGGCAGCGGACCTTCTATCACGACTTCGTGCTGGCCGAGATCTCGCGCCAGGTGGTCATCGACGGCCGCCGGCACTCGAAAGCCACCTGGAAGGAGCACTTCCGCGCCGAGTACCTGGGCAGCCGCGCGGTGACGCACCATGACCCGATCAGTGGCGCCACGACCACCACGCAGGAGCGCATCAGCACGGAGAGCCTGGGCGTGCGCGAGTACGGCGACCTGATCGACCGCGTGATGGCCCACGCCATCAACGAGCTGAACGTGGAGTTCCCGGCGACCTTTGAGGAGTGGGAGCGCGAGCAGACCCACCCGGACACGGGCGAGGTGATTGGCGGGGTGTGCCCATGACCGCGCGCAAATGCCTGTTCTGTGGCGGTAAGGCCCAGCTGCTGTGCGATACGTGGCTGGGCTGGGAGCGCAAGCGCGGCGAGCTGGAGAAGAAGGCGCCGCACCTTTTGGCGGCGCCGCCGCACGCGATCCCCATCCGGTACCGGGCAGTCCATACCTGCGATGCGCCGCTGTGCCGGGCCTGCGTCCACAGTGCTGGAGCGATGTTCATCCGAATGCGTGGCTATGGCGCCTGGGCAGAGAGCATCGACTACTGCCCAGGCCACGACAGCGGCGACCGCAGGACCGAAATCACCGGGCTGCAGGCCGAGGCCATGCGCGCCCGCTGGCGTGCCGGTGCGCTGGCTCGCCGTGGGCTTGTGGAACAGGGCGGCCAGCAGCTGGGCCTGTTCATGGAGCAGCAGTCCTGATGCGCCGCACTGCCTTCAAGTCCGGCGGGGCAGGGTTCCGCCGGCGGGCCGCTCCTGCGTCCCGTGTCGCCCACGAGCTGGCGCGCGAGCAGCGCCTGGAGGCCCGCGCTGCCCGCGCCATGGCCGAGGCCCGGCCGCGCGCTGCCACTATGACGCTCATCGACCAGCACCAGGTCGTGCCCGCGCCGAAGACCGTGGCCCAGCGCAACCCGCGCCTGCGTGCCTTGGCCAAGGGCCAGCAGTGCCTGCTGCTGATACCGGGGATCTGCACGAACGACACCACCACGGTCGTCTGCTGCCACAGCAATCTGTCCATCCACGGGAAGGGGGAGCGCAGAAAGGCTGACGACCACTACAGCGCCTGGGGCTGTGCCGCGTGCCATTCCTGGCTTGACCAGGGGCCTGCGCCTGCCGCGCGCAAGGAAGCCGCCTTCATGGCCGCGCACCTGCGCCAGGTCTTGGCATGGCGTGCGCTGGCCGGTGCTCCCAACACCGATGCCCGCGACCGCGCCGCTGTGCTGTGGGCGCTGGGCCTGCTGAATGCAACACCGATTTTTTTCTGATACGGGGGAGAACATGACCACGATTGCCCGATACAACGCCCTGCGCCGCGAGCTGCTGCAGGTTGAACTCGATCTGGCCGCGTCCAAGCGCGCCTACCTGTCGGACGGCATCTACGGGCCGCGTGGCGCCCGGGCCGTGCTGGAGGAACGCCGCGCCGCGTTGCGTTTGGAGATTCACGACCTGCGCGAGGTGGTGGAGGAGCTGCGAGAGGCCGCGTTCAAGGCGAAGAAGCACCAGTTCCTGCTGGCCCTGATAGCGAGGTGCGAGGAGCAGGGGCGCCATGACCTGGTGCGCGCCGCGAGCGCCGAAGCATCGGAATGGCTACGCGATCAGGGAATGGCCCAGGCCTACAGCGCGAAGGTGTGACTTCTTGAGCTGCATGGACTGGATGGCTGGCCAGCTGGAGGGCTGGCACGAGGAGGGGGCGCGGCACAACAACCCGCGCCCTGCGGGCGTCATCCGCCCGGGCAGTGGCACCGACGTGCTGCTGCGGTTTCTACGCCAGGCCCCCGGGCGCTGGTTTTTCCATGCCGAGCTGGTCCTGGCCCTGGGCCGCAGCAAGGGGGAGATCGATTGGGCGCTGCAGTACCTGGTGCGCGAGTGCCAGGTGGAAAGCCGGCTCACGGAGCTGCCGGCGCGCAAGCCAGTGCATCGCTACAGACTGAGAGAGGGATCGACAACATGACCATGACCACGGAACGCCAGCCGCAGGCGGGCGACATCTACGCATACCGGGAGGACGGCGCTGTGCTGTTCATTCCGCCCACACGCCAGCTGACGACCTGGCGCGGTGGCAACCTGCGGCGCATGGCCATAGGCTGCGCCGTACTGGTCGTGGCCCTCGTGCTGGGCCTGACGCTGTGGCAATGAGGATGATCCAGGTGCGGCCCGTTGGAGGGAGCTACCGCCGTGCCATGGCCCAGGTGGCGCGCATTGAGGCCACGCCCGCCGCGATCCTGGCGCACTTCTGTGAACTGCTGGAGGGAGCGCGGATCTCGGGAGAGGTGACAGCAGAACGAGCGGGCTACGACCAGCGCAACGGCTGGGACACGTTCACCGTTCTGGTTGGTGGGGTGCCCTGCTGCTATGCCGATGGGCCGATTTGAGTGGTGTGTTCTGGCTCCGGTGCGGCGTCGATCTGCTGGCGTATCCAGGCGGCGCCTCCCAGCCTCCGCAGCTTTTCGCGCTGCTGCTCTGTGACGGGGATGTTGACGGCCTTCATGGGCGTGTCATAGAGGGCTTTGCGCCCACCACCAGGGGCGCGAGTACGGGGAGGGCTCGGATTGGTCATGGATTCATTCTATTTCATGCGCACAAATTAACCTGCATGTTTGCTGGGGAATTCTTGCGCTTTTTTATTTAATGCGCACAAAATAACGAATCGCAATGAAAGGCTCCCATGACACCCACCCCGAACCCCATCTTTACCTTGCCAGGCTTTCTGGCCGCCGCGCATGCACTCTTGGCCGCGCAGCCAAAGGGCACAGGCTACCGGCACCAAGAGGGTGTGGTGCTGCTGCTTGATGGGGAACTGTGCCTGTTTCAGGAGGGGGAGGGCATCGAGGACCCCGCCGTGTGTGACACGTCAGCTTGGGAAGAGTCGGCCGCAATTGAGGTGGCTGCTCTCAAGCGACGGGAACTGGTGCAGCGGTTCCAGCCCTGCGAGGTCGAAGCATTCGAGAAAGGCCTCGTATGACCGCTAACACACTGCCAGCACCGGGGGCGCGTGTGCACATCGTGCAGCAAGGCATGCACTACTTCAATGGCACAACGCTATGCCATGTGACCGATAGGTGGGGAACGCATGCCCTCGTGCTGCTCGACTGTGGCGCCGTGAAGCGCTGCAACGGCCTCACTGAAAGGGGTTTAGGCTGGTACAAAGGCGCCAACCCCTACGCGCACGGGCCTGACTTCTCGCCGGCAATGCTGTCCGACTAGTAGGGCCCAGATACCCCAGGGACACTGCCCCGAGCCTCACGGCCGGGGCTTTTCTTTGCCTGTCCCACTTTCAGCGTGCCAAGCCTGACACGTTCAGCAGGATGAAGAAGCAACCTGCCCGCAAGACCGCGAAGACCACCAAGGCCAAGGATGGCGCGGCACCGAAGAAACAGCACATCACCACGGAGGACCGGCACAAGGCCTTTGCACGGGAGTATGTGGCCCTGGCCTTCAACGCAACGCAGGCGGCCATCGCGGCAGGCTACAGCGCTGCTACGGCGGCTTCGCAGGGTGCGCGCCTGTTGAGAGATGTCAAGGTACAGGCGTATGTGAAGGAGTTCAGCCAGGCGGCGGTCGCTCGGGCCGAGGTGCAGGCCGAGGACGTGGTGCGCCGGCTGAACGACATGCTGATGGCCGACCCCCGCGACCTGGTTGAGGTCTACGTCTCCGCCTGCAGGCACTGCCACGGTGTGGCTCATGAGTACCAGTACACGCTGGCGGAATACAACGCAAAGCGCGAGAAGTGGCTGGACGCCGGCAAGGCGCCCCAGGACTTCCCCGAGCTGGGCGGTGTGGGCTACGACGCGAACAAGCCGCCAGTGCCGGAGTGCCCGGAGTGCTTCGGTGCTGGCCGACCGCGCGCAATCCTCAAGGACACGCGCACCATGCCACGCGGCGCCCTTGCACTGTTCGCGGGCGCCAAGGAGGGCAAATACGGGCTGGAGATCAACGTGCACAGCCAGCTGGATGTGGCAGAGAAGCTGATGCGCTACCACGGCCTCTACAAGCGCGACAACGAGCAGCAGGGCGGCGGGAACGGCGTGGGCCACTTCGAGGTGCATTTCGTGGAGGCCCCAGCGCGGGAGCACGACCCACGCGATGGGGAGGCCGCATGAAGCTGCCACCGCCAAACACCCGCCCGTCCATCCTCGCGCTTTCCCTGGATGCTGCGCTGGCCGGCGAGGACCTGGAGCCGGACTTCGCCCAGGACTACGAGGTTGACCGATCGCGCGTTCGGGTCGAGTTCCCCGCCAAGCTGCGCGGCCTGTGGCAGCCCAAGCGCTTCAAGGTCATGTACGGCGGGCGCGGCGGCGCCAAGTCCTGGTCTGTGGCCATGGCCCTGCTGGTGATGGGCAGCAACCGGCCGCTGCGCATCCTGTGCGCGCGCGAGATCCAGAAGTCCATGCGGGACTCGGTACACCGCCTGCTGTCCGACCAGATCGCGGCGCTGGGCCTGGGCGGCTTCTACGAGGTGCTGGACACGGAGATCCGCGGCGCCAATGGCACGCTGATCCTGTTCGCGGGCCTGCAGAGCCACACGGTGGACTCGATCAAGTCCTATGAAGCCATCGACATCGTGTGGGTGGAAGAGGCCCAGAGCGTCAGCGCGCGCAGCTGGGAGGTCCTGGTGCCGACCATCCGCCGGCCCGGCTCGGAAATCTGGCTCACGCTGAACCCGGACTTGGCCACGGACGCCACCTATGCGAGGTTTATCGAGGCCGCCGACAGCGACACCTGGCTGTGCGAAATCAACTGGCGGGACAACCCCTGGTTTCCGGAGGTGCTGGAGAAGGAGCGCCGCCGGCACTTCAAGCGCGACCCGGACACCTACTGGAACGTCTGGGAGGGCCGTCCGAAGCGCACGCTTGCCGGCGCGATCTATGCGAAGGAGGTGGAGCGCCTGTACAACGACGACCGCGTGTGCCTGGTGCCCTACAACCCCAAGCTGCCCGTGCACACGGTCTGGGACTTGGGCTGGGCCGACAACATGGCCATCGCGTTCGTGCAGCGCACGGCCATGGATTTCCGCGTCATCAACTTCATGCAGGACAACCAGAAGACGCTGGAATGGTATGTGGAGCAGATGGAGAAGCTGCCGTACCGCTGGGGCACGGACTTCCTGCCGCACGACGGCGCCCACGGCGACTTCAAGACCGGGCAGACGGCCCAGCAGATCCTGGAGGACATGGGCCGCGAGGTCGAGGTGCTGGAGCGCGCGGGCCTGGAGTCGGGCATCCGCCTGGCGCGCGGCATCTTCTCCTCGGCCTACATCGATGCCCAGCGCTGTGCCAAGCTGCTGGACTGCCTGAGCCGGTACAAGCGCCAGATCGACCCGCGCACGGGCGAGCCGGGGCCGCCGCTGCACGATGACGCCAGCCACGGCGCAGACGTGTGGCGCTACATCAACATGGCCCTGCCGCTGATGGACAACGACACTGCGGGCGCTGTGCCTCTCAGGCGACGCGCGGGCGGCATGGCACGCTGATCCCGTACCAAGCCTGCCACTTTCGCGGGCATGCCTGCATGTATCGACCTGCGCAAAGCGCACCTTCACCGCCAGCATGGGGACTTGCTGGCCGTCTACACCTGGATCAACGCCGAGCGCGCGCTGGTCCTGATTCCTGCCTATCGCCCCAAAGCCCCGTGGTACGTGGTGATGGAGAGCGCAGCCTATCTCTACGATGACCCCGCCTACCTGGCCAAAGCCTGCGAGGTGCTGGGCATTGACCCCAACCGGCCGAACTGGGTGCGCGTGGCCACCATCGTCAACGAGGGCCTGCCCGACTTGGTGAGCATGCCCAGCGAGCCCACATGGCAGCGCCCAGGCCAGGAGTTCGGCACCCTGGTGGTCAAGTCCGATGGCAAGGAAATCGCGGCCGAGGCCCTGACCATCCCGGACCTGGGGGCCGAATATGTCCCAGCTTGAGGCCCGCTTCAACCGCCGCGCGGGCGTGGGCGAGCGCATCCTGAACGATGTGCCGCTGGAGTTCGACGCCGACGAGGAGGCGCCGCCGCACCCTCTGGACCAGCCCGAGGCCCGCAAGACCCTGCGCAAGCTCCTGAGCTGGTACTACCGTGAGCGCGAGATCCAGGCCGAGAACCGCCTGCAGATGTCCATCGACGCCGACTACTACGACGGCGACCAGTGGGACCCGGCCGATGCGGCCGTGCTGGAGGAGCGCGGCCAGGTGCCCCTGGTGTTCAACGAGGTGGCCGTGATGTGCGACTGGCTCATTGGCACGGAGCGCCGCGCGCGCGTGGACTGGAGCGTGCTGCCGCGCGCCGAGGACGACGTGCAACTGGCCGATGTGAAGACCAAGGTGCTCAAGTACGTCAGCGACGTAAACCGCACCAACTTCAACCGCTCGCGTGCCTTCGAGGACACCGTGAAGGTGGGCGTGGGCTGGGTGGACTCCGGCGTGCGCAACGACCCCACCAAGGACATCCTCTACGACAAGTACGAGGACTGGCGCAATGTGCTCTGGGACTCGATGGCCATGGAGCCGGACCTGAGCGATGCGCGCTACCTGTTCCGCACGCGCTGGGTGGATGAAGACGTGGCCATCACCATGTACCCGCAGCGCCGCGACGTGGTGGAGCGGGCCGTGCTGCGCGAGGAGGAGTTCAGCGCCCAGCAGTGGGCCGAGGATGAATTCTTCTTCCAGGGCCACACCAGCGAGCGCCACGTCAGCGGCACCAGCGGCAGCTACCTGGCCGGCGGGCGCGGCAACATCGACAGCGAGGCGCGGCGCCGCGTGCGCCTGATCGAGTGCCAGTTCCGCATGCCGGCGTCTGTCCAGGTGGTGACCAGCGGCCCCTTCAAAGGCTCGTTCGTGGAGCCCTGGGACCATGCGCTGCGCGCCGTGGTGGGTGCGCACGGCGGTTCCATCGTGGAGCGTGTCGCCATGCGCATGCACGTCGCGGTCTTCACCGAGGGCCATCTGCTGGCACTGGGCCCAACGCCCATGCACCACAACAGTTTCAGCCTGACGCCCATCTGGTGCTACCGGCGCGGCCGCGACCGCATGCCCTATGGGGTGGTGCGCCGCGTGCGCGATCTGCAGATGGACCTGAACAAACGGGCTAGCAAGGCGCTGTTCCTGCTGTCCACGAACCAGATTTTTGCGGAGAAGGGCGCCTTCGATGACATAAACGAGGCGCGCGAGGAGGTCAACCAGCCGGACGGCGTGGTGATCTACAAGGCCGGCAAGAAGTTCGAGGTCCACCGCGACAGCGAGATGGCCGCTGGCCAAGTGCAGATGATGACGCTGGACGGCCAGGCCATCCAGAAGTCCGCAGGCATCAGCGACGAGAACCTGGGCCGGCGCACCAATGCCGTCAGCGGCCGCGCGATCGAGGCCCGCCAGCTGCAGGGCTCGGTCGTGACCACGCAGCCCTTCGACAACCTGCGCTTCGCTGTGCAGATCCAGGGCGAGAAGCTGCTGAGCCTGGTGGAGCAGTGGTACACGGAGGAGAAGGTGATCCGCCTGTCCGGCCACAAGGGCCGGCTGGACTGGGTGAAGGTCAACCAGCCCGAGGTCCAGCCGGACGGCAGCGTCCGCTACCTGAATGACATCACGGCCAGCATGGCCGACTTCGTGGTGGCCGAGCAGGACTATTCGGGCACGCTGCGCCAGGTCATGTTCGAAAGCCTGAACCAGCTGGCGGGCCGGCTGCCGCCCGAAGTGGCCATCCGCATCATGACGTTGGCCATGGAGTACTCGGACCTGCCGAACAACGACCTGGTGGCCGACGAGCTGCGCAAGCTCACGGGCGAGCGCGACCCCAACAAGCCCCTCACGCCCGAAGAGCAGCAGCAGGTCCAGCAGCAGATGCAGGCCCAGGCCGAGGCCCTGCAGATGCAGCAGGAGAGCGCGCGCCAGGCGCTGGCCGAGCAGCAGGCCAAGGTCCGGGAGATCAACGCTCGCGCCGAGAAGCTGGAAGCCGAGGCCGAGCAGCTGCGCGCGGCCGGCGGCAACCCGGCGCTGGCCCAGCAGATGGAAGGCGTGGCCGCCACCGTGCGCCGCGACGCCGACATGGAGCTGGATGAGCTGCGCCGCAAGCTGGCCAAGACCCAGGCCGACCTGGCCAACAAAACGCTGCAGATCAAGGGCGACCAGGACGTGCGTCTGCAGGTGGCGCACATCGAGGCCGACTCGCGCGAGCGCGTGGCCCAGATCCAAGCCCAGAGCCGCCAAACGCTCGACGCCATGTCGGGCCGGCTGAACCAATTCGACAACAAGGACTGATATGGATCGAGAAACCATCGTGCGCACGGCGGCCGTGGAGGGCGCCAAGGCCGCGCCGCCGGTCACGGTCGTGGCCACCAATGTGGCCAATGGCTGGACCATGACCCACACGGCCACGGCCCTGACCATCCTCTACGTGGTGCTGCAGGTCATCTACCTGCTGTGGCGCTGGAGCAATGAGCGCGAGGACCGCCGCGCGCGGCAGGCGCAGGAGCTGGCCGCAGCATGCGAGGCGCGGCCATGAGCGGGAGCCGAGTGCCTGCCGCAGGCCTGGGCATTGGCGCCGCCATCCTGGCGTCCTGGATCGCGGCCGAAGGATTCAGCGCCGCGCCCATCATCCCGGTGCGCGGCGACGTGCCCACCATTGGCCACGGCGCCACGCGCTACGAGGACGGCACGCGCGTGACCATGGCAGATCCTCCCATCACCAGGGAGCGCGCCCGCGACCTGGCCGTGAACCTGCTGGAGCAGCAGTACGGCGCCTGCGTGCGCGATTCCCTGGGCGACACGCTGGTGCATCCTGTCGAGTTCGCCCAGGCCGTGGACTTCGCCGGCCAGTATGGGTGCGGGGCCTGGCGCGGCTCCTCGATGCTGTCTCGCACGCGGGCCGGCGACTATGCCGGCGCCTGCCAAGCCTACCTGGCCTATCGCTACTTGACCAGTGCGCAGCCGCTGCAGGGCTACAGCGCATACCAGTGGAGCGCGGGCGGCCGGCCGACGCGGTGGCGCTACGACTGCAGCACGCCCGGCAACAAGGTTTGCCGCGGCGTCTGGACTCGCCAACAGGCGCGGCACGCCGCATGCATGGACGTGCAGCAATGAGCGTGCGCGCCATCACCCATCTGGCCGCCGTAGGACTGGCCGCGTTCCTGGCCTGGAGCTACCAGGGCGCTCGCCTGGGCGCCGACCTGGCCGAGGCCAAGCTGGAAATCACCACGGAGCGTCTGTCCGTCAGCACGGCGCAGCGCGCGGCCGACGCCCGCGTGCGCCAGGCCGAGCAGGCCATAAACACCAACTACCAGGAGGCGCTGAATGCTGCCCGAACCCGCGAGGCGCTGCTGCGCCGTGATCGTGACCATCTACTCGCTGTCTCTGACGGCCTGCGCGAGCAATCCGCAGAAGCCGCCCGCCGACTTGCCAGCGCTCCCCCCGCAGCCGTCCTTGAGTACGCCACTGCCCTCAGTGCCGTATACGACGACTGCCGCGCAGCGTATGGGGAAATGGCAGCAAAGGCTGCAGGGCACGCAGCTGATGTCCAAACCCTCGGCGCCGCCTGGCCCGCTATCCCGGGCCTGCCAGCCTCCGGCGCTATCACAGATAGCCACCCATGACACAAAACACATACGACAGCAATGCTGCGGCCATACCTGTGACTGCGCCGTGCGCGACGAGCACGCCATGCCGGCCGGGCCGTGTGACTGTGGCAACAAACTGCAGAGTCGCGCTTACGAGCGAGCGGAAGAGCAATTGGTGCCTATTGCTGACAATGCCTGAGTCGCGACAGAACCTGCGAGCAGGCCTATGTCGCGGGAAAAGCCTTTGTTGAAAAAGCTCCAACTTCAAGTCATAGATAAGTGTTTTCGGCGATTCATCTTCGCTGAGTGGTATTTTTCAGGGAAAAATCAAACAGGATTTTCTGCATTGTCACTTTGGTAGTGTGGCCATAGTGGCATTCATAATGTCAACAGTGAATTTTTCCCGCTTAAGCGCGTCGTCCGTGGGTATTCCTACCTGATCAATTATTGCCTGGCACTGCTCAAACAGTGGTATATAAGTCTTCCTATCCGAGTTTAGTATGCCAATTATTTTTGCGGCATATGCTTCAGCCTTTTTTGAATTGGGCTGTGGGACTTCAATTTTTCCGTGGCACAGCCATTTGAAGATTTGAATAATGTGCCACCTTAGCTTTGTATAATTCGGTACCCCAATTCTCTTGCCGTTAATCAATGATTGATACTTGTACAAAGAAAGTGCCGCTGCATAGTAACTGTCTCTTATACACATCTCCGAGCCCACG